>NZ_CAWUOL010000021.1:0-59540 GCF_963923915.1 Nodularia chucula CCY0103
TTGCTGATTAGGCAAGTCCTCTTGTCAACAGGGTTTGAGATGCGCTGACCCTGATTCCACTGGGACTAACAAAGCGGTTCCATAGGTGAGAATGTCCATATAATACGAACTGCACATGAGCCGCTTCTAGTAATGGTATTAAATCACGGTGAATGTAATCTGAGTCTTTGGGGTATTCATAACGGACTCCTGTGATTTTACCTTCTGGATCACGTTCTATGATCTGCACCGGATTTGTATAAGCAGGAACGATGTTATCACCCAATGTATGGGGAGGATGATGGAACATCACAACTTTATATTTGGCTTGTTGAAATTCTGGACTGTTCAATTCCGCTTCTAACCAATTATATTGCTGACTACCTTTGGTAATTGGTTCAAAAATTAACTGTCCATGTCCCCAATTTTCGGGATTTTCTAAATCCTGGGCTGCTTCTTGATATCTACCTTTATATGCTGTATTTAAGTTGGGAGTGCGCCATGTATTAGTGACGTAAAGTACCACTAGACGGACATCACCAAAAGTCACTGCATAATACTTTTTTCCCCCTGGTTTACTTTGGGGTAAAGTGAAAATTTCTTCGTAGGTCAGTGTATTAAAAGAATTATCTATTAAAGATTTACCACTATAGAACTTTTGAGCCACATCACGGGGAATGGGATAATTAAATTCATTGTTTAAACTGTTGGTTCTAGTAAACCTTCCCATAACTTCGTGATTACCAATGGCTGTAAACATGGGGGCGTGTTGAATGATTTCACCACCTGTATAAACGCTGGTAACACCATTGTGGGTCATTTGATAATTAGCACGACCTTGTAAAGCGGGAAACAATGCACCACCCCGACTATCATCAAACCATTCTGAGGCGCGATCGCTAACATTAACTAAATCACCAGCAAACCACACCCCATCCACTTTTCCTACTGTTTCCACCACCTTTTGCAGATTTGCGGCTGTCATTGGTTTTAACTGATGGTCTGAAGTCAACAAAATCTTCAGTGCTTGTCCTGGTTCTGGGGTAGGTGTGAGGGTAAAAACATTACTGCTGACACTTGCGCCATCTTCACGCAGACTGATCACATGATAGGGAACAGTTACACCGGGAGTTAACCCTGTCACCTCGGCTTCCTGTCGCCAAATGTCACGGTTTACAGGTTGATTAATAGTTTGATTTGTGACTTTTGATTGTTGGTCTTCTCTGGTGCGGCTGAGTTTAGTAGTTCTGGCCAAGGTTGATTTTTCGAGATTTTCCCCGTAGTTAACTACGTGTTGCTTTCCAGGAAACTCTGTAAACCAAACTACTCGAACTGAGTTAGCTGTTGGTAGTTGCAAAAATGGGTCAGTCAGCAGATGGGGTGCTGATATCATAGTTGTTTGCCCCAGTGAAGGCACGCTTACCAGGCTAAAGCATAGCACAAAAAAAATTACCAGGGTGAGTAGTTGAGTTTTTATAGCACTACGCATACACGTTAGAACATAAATTAATCATAAAAGTTACTCCACTCCCCACTCCCTACTCCCCACTCCCCACTCCCCACTCCCCATTATCTAGCAGAAAGGCTGAAGAAATTAAACAACATTCTCCAGCCTGAAAAGTTAATCATACTCTGCTCTAGAAGCAGCAAAGAGGTTTAGACAGTTGTAATGTCTTTTTCTTTTTCTGCTAGCAGGTCATCTATTTTGCTTGTGTATTTATTGGTGAGTTTTTGCAGTTTATCTTGTTGGTCTTTGGATTCGTCTTCAGAAATTTCTGAAGCTTTTTCCTCTTTGCGAATGGTGTCTTGGACATCACGACGGATGTTGCGAATGGCTACGCGACCTTCTTCGGCATATTTAGCAGTAAGTTTGACAAATTCTTTGCGGCGATCGCTGGTTAATGGTGGTATATTTAACCGAATTACAGAACCGTCGTTACTGGGTGTTAAACCAATGTCTGAGAGAGAAATTGCTTTCTCTACTAGGTTTAAGCTGCCTTTGTCGTAAGGCTGAATCAAGATGGTGCTGGCATCTGGTGTGCTAATGTTTGCCAGTGATTTTAAGGATGTGGGCGAACCGTAGTAGTCCACCAATACCTTATCTAGTAAACTCGCATTGGCGCGGCCAGTGCGAATGGTGTTAAAGGCGCGCTGAGTTGCCTCAACCGTCTTTTGCATCGTACTCTCAGCTTCAGATAATTTCACATGAACCTCCCACAAGGGTACCGATATTTTCTCCCAATACAGCTCGGCGGACGTTACCGCGCACTGTTAAATCAAAAACTAGTATGGGGATATTGTTGTCTTTACACAAGGCGATCGCGGTACTATCCATGACGCGTAAATCTTTAGCCAAAACGTGAGCGTAGGTGATACTGGTGTAACGCTTGGCGTTAGGATCAATATGAGGGTCAGCATCATATATCCCATCTACCTTAGTGGCTTTAAAAATCACTTCCGCATCAATTTCTGCGGCTCTTAACGCTGCGGTGGTGTCAGTCGTAAAGAAGGGATTTCCCGAACCAGCCCCAAAAATTACCACCCGCCCTTTTTCCAAGTGGCGGATAGCGCGACGACGAATATATGATTCCGCTAATTCTTGCATAGCGATCGCAGTTTGTACCCGCGTCTGTACCCCTATTCGTTCCAAGGAATCTTGTAGCGTCATGGCATTCATTACCGTAGCAATCATGCCGATGTAGTCAGCAGTTGCCCTGTCCATCCCCAACGACGCTGCTTTTACGCCACGAAAAATATTGCCACCGCCTACAACGATAGCGATTTGAACGCCAGTAGCTACTACTTCTGCTATTTCCTGAGCTATTTCCTTAACCACTTCTGGATCAATACCATAGCCCATGTTGCCCATTAAGGCTTCACCGCTTAGTTTAAGTAAAACCCGTCGGTAATTCGTTCCCATGAAGTTACGCTTATCAAAAAAGTTGCAATTGCCTCCAACTTAAGATAACAGTACCGCGACTACATATGTTTAATTTCGCCAAATCAATGTAGTTCCTATTGGTTCTGTTTCGGATTGGTTAATTGCTTGACCTTTCAATAGGCAGGCGATCGCATTCCGCAAATAATCTTCTCCCAGAGATACCGGCTCTTGAGGATGATTGTCAATTTGTCCCTTATACCGCACAATACCATGATTATCTACCAGAAAAGCCATTGGCGTTTTACTTGCTCCCAGGCTCCTGGTGACATCTTGGGTTGAATCCCATACATAGGGAAAATTCAACTGGTGACGTTCAGCAAAACTTTTCATCTCATCAAAACTTTCGCTCAGGTGTTGGGTAGAACTGCTACCATTCATCCCAATTAATGTGAAGCCATCTTCAGAGAATTGTGCTTGGATCTTTTTCAATCTGTCTAAATACAATCTGCTGTAAGGACAATGGTTACACATAGCGATTACCCCAACTGCGCGAAATTTTTCTAAATAACGGCTGAGATGGTGTACTTGATTGTCAATTCCTGGAAGCTCAAAATCTGGCGCGTAGTTACCAATAGGTGTATTAATCGTTTCTAGTATATTCATACTCTATAGGCGGAAGGAACTGAGAAAAAAAAGTTAATGTCAGATTTATGGGAAATTTTTTGCTTGTGAATCAATTGTTAGTCAACCCTCTATAGCCTATGATCTTATATACTAATAGAGGCACAGTAAATTGTAAAACTACTGAAATTACTAACAACTATCATTGCATAACATCATACAAAATCATATCCTAGCAATTTTCCTCAAAAAAAACAGGGGCTATTGAATGCTTGGTAAATATAGGTTTGAGTTCGAGATAAGTTTTTTTTACTTATTTTGCCCATCTTGATCATTGATATCCGGCCAGACTACAAAATGTCAAGTATCATAGACATCATATCCCCATCTCAAAACAGCAAGAGTATCTGGTAGATATTGACAATTAACAATTTACAGTCAATGACCCATATCTGATATTTACTCAATGATTTAAGAATTTCAGACATTTTTCTGTCGGTCAGGACAATCAATTTTGACTCCAGCTATAAACATATTTTTGATATTTACTGATCTTCAGATATGGGACTCCTATTTGATTTATATTTGTGAAGTCTGCACCCCTACGAATGCCTATTCTTACCCCCTCCCCATCTACGCAAATAGCTTTAAAACTCAAAGCAGATGACTATATTTACAAACACATTTACCTCAACAAAAACTTGGACTTGGCAAGGTTTCCCCATCTGCTATCAGACTCAAGGAACCACTGGTCCTGCAGTTGTTCTCGTTCATGGCTTTGGAGCCTCATGGTGGCACTGGCGGAAAAATATTCCCCAATTAGCAGAAAATTGTCGTGTTTATGCCATCGATTTGATTGGCTTTGGTGCTTCCGCTAAACCAGAACCAGGAACACAGATGAACTACACCCTGGAAACCTGGGGACAGCAGTTAGCCGACTTTTGCCGGGAAGTAGTGGGTGAACCTGCTTTTTTAGTGGGAAATTCCATTGGCTGTATTGTCGTCTTACAAGCAGCAGTCAGTAGCCCGGATATGGCTTTAGGTGTAGCCTTAATCAACTGTTCACTCAGATTGTTACACGATCGCAAACGGGAAACATTACCTTGGTCTCGTCGTTTCGGTGCGCCCATTCTCCAGAAAATATTATCTATCAAACCAGTGGGTAAGTTTTTCTTCAATCAAATTGCTCAACCCAAAACAGTCCGCAAGATATTATTGCAAGCTTACGCAAACGCAGAGATAGTTACAGATGAGTTGGTAGATATTCTCACAGCACCAGCAAAAGATCCCGGGGCTGTAGCAGTGTTTCTGGCTTTTACCTCTTATTCTACAGGTCCTCTAGCAGAAGACCTTTTGCCTCTGTTAGCTTGTCCTGCCATTATTCTCTGGGGAACAGCCGACCCCTGGGAACCCATAGATTTAGGTAGAGAACTAGCCAACTATCCCCAAGTGGTCAAGTTTATTCCCTTAGAAGGGGTGGGACATTGCCCCCAAGATGAAGCACCGGAGTTAGTCAACCCCATTTTACAAGATTGGATTACTAATCCGCAAAGCCGCTATTCCTCTAATTAGCAATAAATAAGTGGGAGACAAAAAAGAAGCCTGCAAAGGCTTCAATAAAACCTGCGGGTACAGGCTTTTTAGTTGCGTGAACTGCCTACACTTACCTGACCGATAGGTGTAGGCGAATGGCACGTAATTAGAACCAGCCACCGCGACGGTAGCCACCGCGACCAAAACCATGACCCCAGCCACCGCGACCAAAGCCAGGACCCCAGCCACCGAAACCACCGCGACCGAAACCGTAGCCACCAGAAACATTTTGCTGTTCTTGTGTAGATAAATCCATCAACAAATTAGATTGGAGGTCTTTAACAGACATAATTGTTACCTCAAATTCGTTTGTATTTGGTACACACTTCAACAAAAAAAACCGAAGTGTTGTACTTATGCTTTTATTTCTAAACATATTTACTCGTGATTAAATTACCCCATAGTTATAAATAAATCATGGGAAAATACATCTTTGGATATATGTAAAATTTAGTTTTAATTTCAATATAAATTTTCCTGAACATTGCTAGATAAATTATGATCAATAAAATCAATATTTTTGTCTTATTTTTGGTGTTTTATCCTAATTTTTATGGGGTTTATTGCAGTTGATATAAAAAAGATATTCTCATCTAACTAAAAATAATATGTATATCTTCAATCAGAGGCAGACAATAAATCTAAGCAGATTTTTCATCAAATACAAAACATACTTAAAAACCTTTCTTCTATAAGAAGAGAGGTTTTCAATATCCCCTTTCATTTAGAGAAGAGAGGAAAGTTTAGTTAGGTTTCTAGGAATTTGGTATTTAGTGCTAAAAGACTTATTTACCAGACTGATTAGAAACCACCGCCAAAACCTTGTGGTTGAGCTGCAAAGCCAAAAATCCGCACAGGGATACGTTGACCACGAGAATCAATGAGAGTACCAATTACAGTAATATCAGGTCTAGTTCCTCCACCGAATTGAATTTGTTGACCCCCAGAGATAAGTTCTTGTGACTCTGTGGATAACTCCACAAATAAATCAGTTTGAATGATTGGTTCCAACATAATTGATTACCTCAATCTAGTAAATAAATGTTAGGTAGCACCTATACCAGAAAATTTCCTGGCTAGGTGCAAAATTACGGTTCAGTTTTTAGGTTGTACCGTAAACAATATCTTGGCTAATAAGACAAGACTATTAGAGGATGTTTATTTTAAAACTTGCAGAACACCAGTTAAGCGGATAGGAATACGAACAACACGTTTTTTACTTGCTCTAGGTGGGGTATCATCGAGTGATTCTTCCTCATCATCAAAATCGTTTGTTTCTTCATCATCGTTAGATTGTCCACCGCTTAAAAGCTGTTGTTGAGTAGGAGATAAATCTTCCAGAAATTCAGATTTAGTCATGACAAATGACATAATTTTAAACCTCGCTTACTTACTTCAGGTGTGGAATTACCTGATACTTTTATTATTAAATATTCAAGAGTTATTTTAATTAGTCTAGGGTTAGATAAATAACAAATCAATTTACTTCTTTAGGTGCAATTAAAATTGTTATAGCAACCGCCAACGACGTTAGGACATAAATTGATCATAAAAGTTATACACCGAAAGGCTTTTACTCCACTCCCTACTCCCCAGCTATAATTTATTTATTATGAGTTGAGAAGCTATGATAAGTTTCAACAAAAAAATCTCCTTTTAAAAAGAAGATTATCCTATTAATATGGATACTTTTAATTTGCCAATTAGATTTTAGTATTGAAATACTTTAACCCCACATCGCTCTCCGCAGCGAGGACAAGAAATGGTATAGCTCATCGTAAATAATTAAAGGTTTGTAGTCAGGGATAAATTACAGTATTTTTACATTAGGTCACATAGTTAGCTTTATCCTCGCAAACTTAATTATAGGGATAAAAATTTAAGATGCTCTCCTTTTTGTGCTAAAAAACTTGCTAAATTACCTTGTAATTGCACTTGACCTTTGTCTAACATTACAATCCAATTAGCTCGATGGATCACGCTGGGACGATGGGTAATTAAAACTGTAGTTTTGCCTTGGCGGTATGCCAAAATAGCATCTAATACGCTAGATTCACTAACTGGGTCGAGTCCGGCGGTGGCTTCATCTAAAATTAGGACTGGTGGATTAGTTAAAATTCCTCTGGCGATCGCCAATCGTTGTCTTTGTCCACCAGAGAGATTCGCCCCAAATTCACCTAACACAGTTTGATACTTATTGGGAAGTTGACTGATAAAGCTATCCGCATCCGCGATTTCGCAAGCTTTGACAATTTCCTCAAAAGCAATATAAGGGGTTCCTAAACGAAAATTCTCTAAAATCGAACGACTCCAGAAATGGGGTTCTTGGGGGACATAAACTATTTGTTGTCGCAGACAATCAAGAGCGATATCATCCAGGTTAAAGGAGCCAATGCGGATATTACCAGAATTGGGTTGATATAACCCAGCCAACAATTTGGCTAAGGTGCTTTTACCACAACCAGACTTACCAATCAAGGCGATCGCCTCTCCCCCTGGAATTTTTAGGGAAAAATCTTCTAACAAATCAACTCTCCCCGCGTGGTGAAATGTCAGATGAGTACAGTGAATATCTGCACTACCAGAAATTTGTGCTATCGGCTTTTGACTACCTCCCACAACCTCTGGTGTTGCATCAATCACTTCTAACAGCCGAGAAATTGCAGTTTGGGCGCGAAAATATTCATCTACTAAGCCAACTAAAGCATTAATTAAATTGAGAACATTCACCTGTAGCGCATTAAAAGCCAGCATTTGTCCAATAGTTAACTGTCCCTGAATTACCAACATACTTCCTAAACCTAATAACGCTACACCACCAATAGTGGAAAAAAGCCGCGCCAGGGTACTATTAATAATACTGATTTGGACAGTGCTAAAAGTTAGATTAGCCAAACGACCAAAACGAGTTTGAAATTCCTCCCAAAATTGGGGAGCAGCATTTGTGGTTTTCAGGACTTGTGCGCCCTTAAATGTTTCTACTAACACCCCTTGATTTTCTGCACCCAATACTAAAAGACTGCGAGTTTTTTGTTGGAGTATAGGTAAAAAAGGTAGTGTTGATAAAGTCATGAAAACACTGATTAACATCACTGCTAGTGTTAATTGCCAACTGTAAACTAGCATTAAGCAGAATGAAATTACTGCAATAAAAAATTGACTAGGTAAAAGCACAACTATCTGTGATACCAATTGATTAATATCATTAATATCTCGTAATCGGCTAGTAATTTCACCACTACGACGGGATTCATAGTAATTTAAAGGTAGATGCAGGATTTTTCTACCAAACTCTAAAACTAACCCTAGTTGCAGTCGTTGACCAAAGTGAGCAATCATTGTAGATTGCAAGAATTGTAGAGTGCTACTAAATAAAGTCATCACTACAACGGCGGCGACTACAACAGTTAGTAGCTGAACATCTCCTCTAACTAAAACATCATCTGTGAGGATTTGAATCAATACTGGAGAACCCAGAGCTAGTATACCCAAAGCTATGTTGAGCATTAACACTTGAGCCAACAAACCACGATAAGGTAAGATCCGCTTAATAAAGCGTCCTAAACCTCCCATTGGTTTATCTTGGGGCTGATCAAAAAAGCGTTCTGGGTCTGGTTCAAGTAAGAGCATCACCCCATTCCAAGCGGCTGATAACTCCTCTCGCTTGACATAACGAATACCCACAGATGGGTCAGCAATTACATATTTTTTGCCCTGTTGGTTATATAAAACTACCCAATGATAACCATGCCAATGGATAATAGCTGGTAACTGTAATTCTGTAATTCTGTCAATAATTTCTGGTGAAGCTTTGACCGCTCTAGCATTAAAACCCAAATTTTCAGAACCACGTTTTAGACCTAATAAAGTCGTGCCTAGTTGTCCAGTTCCTACTGATTCTCGGCTGCGATTAATGCTTAAAAATTTGCCATAATGTTTGCAAATTGAAGCCAAGCAAGCTGCTCCACAGTCTTCTTCACTCAACTGGGAAACGCAGTGATAGTTTTTCTGAAGTTTAATGAAACCAAACATAATTTAATTCGTAGTTCGTAATGACAGCACTTTCTATTCTCAATTTTGAGATAGAGAAAGCTAGGAAATTTTTGATGGCTTTGGTTTAAAGAATTTCCGCCCAGAAGTTTGTTAAAAATCAGTGATTAATCTGGCTTTGCGGAGAATGAAATTAAGGACTGTTTCTTCACGGGAAATAATATCAGCTCTACCTTGCATACCGGGTTGGAGATGACATTGATGCTCACCTTTACCTACATAAGTTGTTTGGGGTTTGATGGTGGCTTCATAAGCGACCTGGCCTGTACTGGAAACACCAGTTTCGCCGTTGTTATTTCCCACTGGGAGTGTATCTGGTGTGACGGTTTTCACGATTCCCCGCAGAGTTCCATAGTCTGGATAGGGACAAGCGGAAACCTGCATCTGCACTTTTTGTCCAGGTTTTACTTTGTCGATATCTTGAGGTTGGATCGAGGCTTTGATAACCATTGGACTCTGGAGAGGAGCAATTTGAGCAATGGCTTGACTGGGTTGTACTACTTGTCCAGGATTATGGATATTTAATTGCAGCAGTGTACCTGTAATGGGGGCGCGAATTATAGTTTGATTTAGATCAGTTTTTACTTGTTGTAGTTCTTTGCGAGTGCGAATAGTTTGTTTTTCTAGTTCTATACGTTGTTGGTTGAGGGTTTTGCTTTCTCTGTTCAAAGCTGCTAAGGTGGCTTCCCCACTGGCTTTTTCTTGTTGAATTTTTTCTGCGGCGATGATTACAGCTGCATCATGAGGATTTATACTAGTTTGGGCTTTTTGTAATCTAATTTCGGCAATTTTAAAGGCTTGTTCCTTTTCTTCCAGTAAGTCCTCAGCGTTGGCTTTGGCTTGTTCTAGTTTGGCTTGGGCTGATTTTACCGCCTGTTGTTGTTCTTCTAATAAGTTGTGAGAAATAGCTCCTGATGTGGCTACTGATTGTAAGCGATCGCGTTGAATTTTTGCTAAATTAAGAGCTGCTTCGGCTTCTTGTATGGTGAATGTTAATAAGTTATTCTGTTGTAGGCGATCGCGTTGAATTTTTGCTAAATTCCAGTCAGCTTGAGCTTGGATCAAATCGGCTGAAGTTGTCTTATACTCATCCTGATAGTTGCGTTGACTAGCACTAAGTTCGGCTTCTGCTGCAATCACAGCACGGTTAACTAAGGTTCTTTGAGCGGCTGCTTGAGTCGCCATTTCAGCAATTTGAGCATCTATTTGGCGTAGTTGTAATTCGCTCTGCTCAATGCTGTTTTCTAGTTGGCTTTTTTGATTTTGTAACCGGGAATCATCAATGTAAGCAATGGCTTCTCCTTGTTTCACTACCTGATTTTCCTGCACATCTATTTTCTGCACTGTTCCCATCACCGCAGATTGCACAATTCCCAGTTGTCCTTCTGGTCTAATACTCGCAGGAACTTTGACTGTAACGTTATATTTAAACACAGATGATAAAGCCACCGCAGTCATAAACGTAATTAGTAATACTCCTGCACCAATGCTTGTCCATTTACTAATTTGCGGTAGAAACTCGTTAGCTTCCACTAAATTCAGTTCTTCTGGGTTCGGCTCTGTAAATTGTTGCCAAAACTGGTTATTTTTGTGAAAAAAGGAGTTCACGTTACTATACCTTGGATGAGATTTGCATTAAATCTGTTCATACTTCAAATTCGTAACGTCCTATCTTTTCTCTACCCTTTTTGATCTCTGCAAGTAACTTCAAGTAACTTTAAATAAAGGATTCCAGAAACTGACTAGTCAATGCAGTTTATCTTGAATATTCAGCCCAATAATCAAGTTATGCAAACATTAATTACATCAAAGCTCCGGAATCCATTTTGATGGAAGTGTGAAACTGGAAATAGCTATCTATGCAATCATCAATTATTGAAGATAGCAATTGCAGATTTATCTAAGTAAGTCGGTGCGATAAAACCAAACTATGTGAAGAAAAGTAAATAAGGCTAAAACTCTTTCTCCCCCTGCACCCTGCCTTATTCCATCCAACAATAATTATTTACGCCGACCTACTTAGTGGGGTGAAACTTCACAGATTAATCACCATTATCATTATCGTTTTCACCAACGTTATTAGCTATGCTATTCAAAACTGGCGCTGGGCCTAAAGATTCAAAGGAAGGAAGACTCTCCGCACCTAATGCTAATAAATCTTGTGCCGCAGTGTTAATAGCTGTCAACTGACCTACAGAGTTAGTAGTGCTACCACTGGGGCCAGAACTGACTGTTCCTTGTAAACTGGCAATTCTGTTAGCGAAATTACTACTACTGAGTTTAAAGTCAACGCCACCAGCTAGCAGTTGTTGTTCCTCTGGGGATAACGCCACACATAATTCTGATACTAGAGTTTGTTTGTTCATGATTTTTAGCCTGATTTAGGTAATTTTTACACAAAAGTTTCCAGCCTATTTCCTGCTGTAACTCTAAATTTGGGGTGGGGAATTGTTTACAGCGATTTGTAGCGAAATGAACTACATCTTTATATCTAGGCGCAAAGAAATATAGATATCGGCGCGCTAAATACATGAAAACTGCTGTGATTGCTTCTACATACTATTAACTACTGACATGGATGCAAACTTTGAGGATAATAGATCAGTCAGTTTTTGTACTCAAGGATGGGAATGATTCCACAGTTGGGCTAGCTGCGGTTATTCACCATTACCATTCTCTGTACTGTTAAGCACTGGTGCAGGTCCCAAAGGCTCAAAGTTTGGAATTGATGCTGCACCCAATCCTAAGAGGTTTGTTGCCGCAGTGTTAATAGCTGTAATATCACTTGTACCGTTGCTATCACTACCCTCTAGTCCAGCATTAGTGGTTCCTTCTAAGTTGGCTTGTTTTTGAGCAAAGTTGCTCTCAGAGACTTTAAAGTCTGCACCACCTGTGAGAAGTTGCTGTTCCTGGTCGGATAAAATGACGTACAAGTCTGATGTAAAGATTGCATCTGACATGATTGTGTGCCTCACTTACGTTTACTTGGGTTGCTATCACCTAAGAACTTAACTATAAGCACTGTCTCTGAGTAATTCATAAATCTCTAGACATAAATCAATGTTGTAAATTTACTCCTTAAAGTAGATATAAAGTCTAAATTTTTTGCTGAAAAATTCATCCTTTGAGAAATAAATAGACAATATTGCAGTTTTTGTGACTTTGTGATCAAATAATTAGGTTTTTTATGATCTGGCTGGGCGATCGCATCTCGGCAATTGATGATAATTAATATTCTGACTAAGAGAAAGTGTTGTATGATCTACTGTGTAAAAAAAGTTATATCTTTAGTAGTTAGGGTTAATGGTGCGATAGCAGATTAATTAATAAAAATGCCACAGATGCACTACCTAGAGGTACGGTTAAATTATCAATACCTAAAAATGAAATAGTTTCTAGACTAGTGGCGACGCAGGCGATCGCTAAGGACACAATTAAACTTAGTCCCATGTCACCTTCTGCACCCAGTAAAATTAAAGTGCTGATCACAAAACTGACTAAGGCCATAGTTAAGGAACCTTCCCAGCTTTTTTGAGCGCCGAATACTTTATACTTATGTTCACCAAAGCGTTGTCCAATTAAGGCTGCTAATCCATCTCCCCAAGCCATAACCATGATACCGATAGCGGCGTATTGGGGTTGTTGTATGTGCCAGAAACAAGCTACTAAAACTCCCATACTGATCGCATAAAAGAAAGTTCCTAAACTTTGCCTACCGACGCTATTAATACCGGGAAGGATGGGAAATCGGTATGATAATAAGGTAACGATACTAGCCACAATGGAAGCTGTAATCCCTAAAATAGCCGGAACATCAAGCCACCAAGCCAGCATAATCACGTTACCAGTACCAATATGCACTATTTTTCTAACTATTTCTGTTTCAGCCTGAGTAAAGCGATGTACAACCCATGCTAACAGGAGGATGAGTGACACCCAAACACCAACTACGGTAATTTGCAGCCACAAAGGGTAAATTGAGGTGGAATCGAGAGCTAGAGATAACAAAGAAACTACATAATATATTGGGATAATAAAATTTTAGGCGATCGCGATGAAACTATTATTTATTTCCTTGATTAAAGGCTACAGAATGTTTATTTCGCCATTGTTTCCCCCCTCTTGTCGCTTTCAACCCACTTGTTCGATGTATGCAATTCAAGCCATTGAGCGATTTGGTGTGTTACGCGGTGGGTGGATGGCTACCCGGCGGATTTTGCGTTGTCATCCCTTCCATCCTGGTGGTTACGACCCAGTACCAGAGGCGAAACACCATTGCTGCGATCATCCTCATGACTAAAATTAAGTTAGGATCATTATTGGGTTGGGTAAAATAAGAAACAACTAACCACAGATAACACAGAGTCAAGAGGTGAAAATGGACTACCACGAAATTATCACAATCGAACCTGGTAAACGCAGTGGCAAACCCTGCATTCGGGGAATGAGAATCACTGTTTATGATATTTTAGAATATCTCGCAAGCGGCATGACAGAAAATGAAATTTTAGCAGACTTTTCAGAACTTAATTCAGAGGATATTAAAGCCTGTCTTGCTTTTGCTGCTGATCGTGAGAAAAAATTATTTGTAGCATCGTTGTGAAACTGCTTTTGGACGAAAACCTCTCTGATCGGATTATTCCAAAAATTTTGGATTTTTACCCCAATTCCTTTCATGTCAAAACTTTGGGGCTTACCAATACAGATGATTTAGTCATTTGGGAGTATGCTAAAATCAATGACTTTATAATTGTTTCCAAAGATTCGGATTTCCACCAGCGTAGTCTGCTTTATGGTTATCCCCCGAAGTTTATCTATCTTCGCATTGGTAATAGCCCCACATCGAAAATTGTCGAAATTCTGCGAAATAATTTTGAAATTATCAGTAACTTTGGAGATAGTACACTAGAAAGTATTTTAGTGTTAACGTAGGTTGATATTAATTCACTTTATTAGCCAACGGCTACTTTTGCAGAAATCACACCTTGAGATTCTAATACAGCTGCAACTCGTAAAATTAAAGCCTCATTGTAGGGTGCGGCGATGATTTGTACACCTAAAGGTAAACTATCAGGAAGCTGAACTGGGACTGATAAAACAGGTAAGCCAATAAAAGATAAGGGTTGAGTGAATAAACCTAAATGAGGACGCACGAGAATTTCCTCCCCGTTTAAAATCATGGTTTTTTGACCAATTAGCGGTGCAGATATCGGTGTGGTGGGGGCGAGAATTATATCTACATTTTGCCAGATTTCCCGCAGGCGATCGCCATACCACGTTCTAAATCTTTGTGCTTGTAAATACCAACTACTCGGTATTAATGCCCCTGCCAAAAAGCGATCGCGTGTTGCGGGGTCAAAATCCTGGGGACGTGACTTTAAGTTTTCTAAATGCAGATTTGCCCCTTCACTGGCGGTAATCACAAAGGCGGCTGCACGGGCGCGGTGGGCTTCTGGTAGAGTTACATAGTCAGTTACACTTAAAGCCTCGGCTACTTTTTGTACTGCGGCTAAGGCTTGGGATGAAGCACCTTGAGTAAAATAATCATCGGCGATCGCCATTCTCACAGCAGAGATATCATGATATAGTTGCGGTATAGATAATTCGGGAGAGCGTTGTGTACAAACCGGGTCGCGGTCATCCTCACCTTGGAGGACATCAAAAACCGTAGCAATATCTTGTACTGAACGGGCAAAACTGCCAACATGGTCAAGGCTGCTAGAAAATAAAGCCACCCCAGCACGAGACAACCGCCCATAAGTGGGTTTAAAGCCCAACACGCCACACAAAGCCGCCGGAACCCGAATTGAACCATTAGTATCAGAACCCAGGGTTAGAGGGACTAAACCCGCCGCTACAGCCGCAGCCGAACCACCGGAGGAACCGCCAGCAATTCTCTGTAAATCGTGGGGGTTGTGAGTCACACCATAGTGAGAATTTTCGGTAACAAACCCATAGGCGTACTCATCCATATTTAAAGCGCCCACTAGTATCGCACCGGCTTGTTTTAACCTTGCTACTGCTGTCGCATCTTGGCTTGCGGGAGGATTTTCGGCGTTAATTTTCGACCCAGCTAAAGTTGTTAAACCAGCGATGTCATAAAGATTTTTCACCGCAAAAGGCACGCCAGCTAACACACCGGGATTTTTACCTTGGGCGATTTCTTGATCAATTTTCGCCGCATCTCTTAAAGCTGTTTCCGCAGTGATGGTTGTAAAACAATTGAGTTGCGGATTTTGGGCTGAAATTCTAGCTAAAGCAGCTTGGGTAACTTCTACTGCGCTTACTTCCCCACGATGTACAGCAGCAGCGATGGATACAACATCATTCATGGTTCAAACACAGGCGCAGGTTCGACATCCTCAGATAAAGGAAACTCATTCACTAATTGCGCGATCGCACTAATTATCTCAAAATTCTGCACTACCCCATCAATATATTCATCCCCAAGCTGTAAACCCAACAACAAAGCCACTTCCTCAACATAACTCCTCATCCCCTTTCCCTCCCTACTTCTTTGTGTACTTTGCGTCCTTCTCCCAAGGGGAGACGCTACGCGAATGCGGTTCGTTCGTTAAATCCTCATCAAAGCCCCAGGACCAAGAGGTAAACCGAAAATAAACCAGATAATTAATAACATAGACCACCCTAACAAAAAGGCGATCGCATAGGGTAACATCATCGCTATTAATGTCCCTATTCCTAAACTTTTATCGTATTTTTGCCCAAAGGCGACGACTAAAGGAAAATAAGGCATCAATGGGGTGATAATATTAGTTGTAGAATCGCCAATACGATATGCAGCTTGGGTTAGTTCGGGTGAATATCCCATTAACATGAGCATGGGTACAAATACAGGAGCCATAATTGCCCATTTTGCTGAAGCTGAACCCACAAATAAATTCAAAATCATACTGACTAAAATAAATAGGAGCAATAACGGTGCGCCTGTAATTCCTGTAGACTGGAGAAACTTCGCCCCATTTATTGATAAAATTGCCCCTAAATTACTCCAGTTAAAATAGGCAATGAATTGAGCCGCCATGAATGCTAAAACTATATAATATCCCATCGCACTCATGGAATGACTCAAGGCTTTAGCTACATCTTTATCATCGTGAATAGTTCCGGCAACCTTACCATAAAAAATCCCTGGAATCAGAAAAGCTAAGGAAATAATTAACACAATGCTATCCAGAAAAGGTGAGGGAATAATTGTGAAGTTTTCTGGATGTCTTAAAATTCCTTGGGGTGGTAAAATCAGGAATAGCACACAGCCGATAAATGCTAATAAACCATAACTAGCCCAGCGTAAAGCTTTATTTTCTAAGGCACTGAGTTGAGTCCTGGGTAAATCAACTTCTCCTGTGTAATTACCTAATCTTGGTTCCACAATTTTCTCTGTGACTAACCAGCCAATTGCCGTAATTAAAAATGTGGAAACTACCATAAAATAATAATTAGCAGTGGCATTGACTTGATAATTAGGATTAATTAATTCCACTGCACTTTTAGTTAATCCCGCCAGTAACGGGTCTAGGGTACTGATGAGTAAATTGGCACTAAATCCCCCAGATACCCCCGCAAAAGCCGCAGCTAAACCCGCCAAAGGATGTCGCCCAAAAGCTAAAAAAATAATTGCTCCCAGGGGTACAAGTACCACATAACCTGCATCAGCAGCGAGGTTAGCCATGATACCTGCAAACACTACCACGGGACAGATAAATTGACTAGGGGCAATTAATACAACTTTGCGGAGTAATGCTGCCAGCAAGCCAGTATATTCGGCAACACCTACCCCCAACATGGCTACTAATACAGCACCTAGTGGGGGAAACTCGGTAAAGTTTTTGACAGCAGATGTGAAAATGCGGCGGATACCTTCAGGAGTAAGTAAAGATACTGCAACTATAGTTTCGCCGTTTCCGGGATGGAGGACAGAAAGGTTAAAAGCAGCTGCGATCGCACTGACTGCAATTACCATTAAAGATAAAAGGAGAAATAGTGTCAGTGGGTCAGGGAGTTTATTTCCCACATATTCAATGAAGGTAAGAACTTTTCCTAACCAAGCAAATTTTTGACTCTTTTGAGGACTCATTAGACATTGACCAAAATTAAAGATAAATTTCCCATAATCCTTATAGACACGTTCCATGCGTCTCTACTTTGTCACCTCTTTCCTTCTTCTCTTCTCTTGGCGAACTTGGCGACTTGGCGGTTCGATAATAGTATTCCTACAGTGACCGTAATTGTCTAGCGCGTAACCGTTCAGCACTACCAGTAGGAATAGAAGCAATTAATTTTTGAGTATATTCTTCCTGGGGTTCTAAATAAATACTCTCAGCCGTTCCTTGTTCTACAATTTGACCACGATTCATCACTAAAATGCGATCGCTCATAAATTTAACTACACTTAAATCATGAGAAATGAAAATATAAGTCAGTAGAAATTCCTCTTGCAATTCCTTCAGCAAATTTAACACCTGCGCCTGTACAGACACATCCAAAGCCGAAACCGACTCATCGCAAATAATAAACTTAGGATTTAAAGCCAAAGTCCGCGCAATACAAATCCGTTGACGTTGACCACCAGAAAACTGATGCGGATAGCGGTTGATTGCATCTGCACTTAAACCCACCCGTTCTAAAAGTTCCACCACACGGTCTCGGCGTTTTTCCTTAGTTTGACCCACAGAGTGAATTAACAAAGGTTCCATTACCGCAGCGCCAATTTTCATCCGGGGGTCTAGGGAACTGAAAGGATTTTGGAAAACAATTTGCATTTCTCGGCGCAACTTCTGCAACGCTTCACCCCGGAGTTTAGTGATATCTTGACCCTCAAAGATAATTTCCCCACTCATCGGTTCAATTAAGCGCAGCAAACTTCTACCCAGAGTAGTTTTACCACAACCAGATTCTCCGACCAAACCCAGAGTTTCCCCAGGCTTAACATCAAAGGAGACATTATTTACCGCCATGTTGTAGCTATTGATCATACCAAAGACTCCCCGCACCGGAAAACCCACCTGGAGGTGACGCACTTCCAATAAAGGTGATTTCCTATTCAGGTTTTCCCATCGTTGAGATATTTCCTCAAGGCTAATTTCTGGGGGATGTGGAGGTTCTTTCCCCCGAATAACTTCCTCACCATTGGGAGTTACTTCCACACTCATATAGTCAGAAACAGTCAGCAGTTTGTGGGGACGGCGGTTGAGTGTAGGGCGACAAGCCACCAAACCCTTAGTATAGGGATGTTGAGGACTACTAAAAATTTGTGCAACTGCATCGTATTCCACAATTTTCCCTTTGTACATCACCCCTACTTGGTCAGCAATTTCCGAAATTAATCCCAAATCGTGGGTAATAAAAATCATCGCCATTTCACGGCGTTGTTGCAATTCTGCCAACAAATCCAGAATAGTTGCTTGGACAGTGACATCTAAAGCCGTAGTGGGTTCATCAGCAATTAACAGCAAAGGATTACAAGAAATCGCCATTGCAATCATCACCCGTTGTAGCTGACCTCCAGAAAGTTGATGCGGGTAACGTTGGAGGATAGCTGCTTTTTCTTGCTTGACTAATTTAGCCAACTTGAAATCATCTGCTTGGCCGTAATTGGCAATACACTGTTGTAGTATAATATCATCACTAGGTAGAAGCTTTACCTCTTGCAAAAGTGCGATCGCAATGCCTTTGGCTTCAGTTTCCGAGACATTCTGGTGTCGCCTAATTCCTTCAACCATCTGAAACCCAATGGTAAACACTGGATTTAGAGAACTCATTGGTTCTTGAAAAATCATAGCAATATCACCGCCTCGGTGTAGCTGCATTTCTTCAGCAGACAACTTCACCAAATTAACCGCTTCTGCACCAGGCTGAGAACGAAACCAAATCTCACCACCGCTAATCTTACCCGGACTTTGCAACAAACCCATCACAGCCAAAGCCGTCACCGATTTACCGCTACCCGACTCCCCCACTATCCCTAGAGTTTCACCACGATTAATTGCAAAGGATATATCATCCACAGCTTTCACCGTGCTACCATCACCGGCAAATTCAACTTGTAGATTACGAACCTCTAGGACAGCTTCATTCATAGGAATCAGGTATCAATATTTCGGTAAAATTATTAGGATTTTAGCAATACTTCTGATGCTATATTCCCTCACACAGAATTTTTACTTAATATTACCTTAACTTCAGCGTATCTCTACTTCGTGACTTCGTGTTAAAAAAACCACCAAGACCCAAAGAACGCCAAGAGAAACCTATTTGTGAGTTTGTGTTAAAAAAATAATCCTTTACCCAGTGCATCTTTGATGAAAAATCAACTGTGGAGAAGTAATTAAACCCTGATTTTATCCTTTAACTTAGTTACCTCTAACTTTTCAGCCAGCGATAATCTTGGGTTTCCTACCATTAACCCAACCTACCGTTAATTTAAATCTTACAGTTTACAAGTCTAGATGCGAGATAAGAGAGATTAAACCCCAGCAATTATACAAATCTTCACGGTGCGGAAGGTGACTGATCCACGGAAGATGGCCTACTGGTGCTTTTATATCAAAAGTAATATCACTGTAGTACAACCAGTTTTCTTCTTTTTGCGATCCTAACAACGTTGAAAACCAGTCTCCTCCTTTTCCCCATATTTCCTTGTCGCCAAAAGCTCCCCATATTTTCTTGTTGTAAATATCACTGTAGTGCAACGAGTTGTCTTCTTTTTTCCATCCTAACAACGTTGAAAACCAGTCTCCTCCTTTTTTCCATCCTACCCTGTCACCAAAAGCTCCCCATATTTCCTTGTCGTATTTTCTTGTTCCCCCCAAACTTTGATAAATGCGTTTCTGCACAGAAAAACCGAAGCGCCCATTGCTATATTTTACCCACAACTGGTCAATAGTGCGGAGGTCTGCACAGGGAAAGTTATCAATACTTTTTTCATCTAACCAACCTTCTTTTTCTCGCTTCGCTATAGCTAACATTACCCGTGCTGTTTCCGCATCTGCTTCTTCCCACATTCCCCCAGCGAGTAAGTCACGCAACTTCCTATAGTCCATCCCCACTGGTGATTTTAATCCCTCCTCGCTTGCGGGGTTAGGGGGTGGGGTTGTTCTTTCTGGGTTTGCGGCGTTAGGGGGTGGGGTTCTTCTATTAAATGAAACAGGATTTAAAACATTCACAACTTCCGCAACAGACTGATAACGCTGTTTGGGTAAAGGACTTGCTAACCTTTCCAGAATCTTACCCAATTCATCACTGACAACATTCCCATTCAGATAATCGCGCCATACCCATTCCCCCTCCATCACATCATATAAATCAAACGGACTGAT
The DNA here is from genome assembly GCF_963923915.1 of Nodularia chucula CCY0103. Taxonomy (NCBI): domain Bacteria; kingdom Bacillati; phylum Cyanobacteriota; class Cyanophyceae; order Nostocales; family Nodulariaceae; genus Nodularia; species Nodularia chucula. The sequence continues at coordinate 20,464 of NZ_CAWUOL010000021.1, forward strand.
GTCAGTTAATAAATGTAGACAAGTTACCCCTAAACTATATAAATCACTAATAAATTTAGGCTTTCCCATTGACTGTTCCGGGGCGCAATATTCCGCAGAACCGATAATTGTAACTGTAACTGTGCGCTGTTTTTGCTCGACTACCTTCGCTGCGCCAAAATCCACTAAAAATAACTTGTTGTCAGAACTGCGACGAATGATATTTTCTGGGTTAATATCTCGATGAATTACCTGTTTACTATGAACAAACTGCAAAATCTCTAATAGTTCTATTAATAATTCTCTAATCTGCTTTTCCGAAAAAACCCCATTTTTATTTAACTCCGCTTCCAGGGTTTCCCCTTTGACAAATTCTTGCACCAAATATTGGCGGTTATCGGCGGTAAAATACGCCATTAATTCGGGAATTTGCGGATGTTTTCCCAACTCTTCTAAACGTTCTGCTTCTTGTGCAAATAACTGAGAAGCCTTTTCAATACTATCTGTCCCCTGTGCTTGGGGGAGAAATTGCTTAATCACACAAAAAGGTTTTGAGGGTTTATCTTCGTCAATGGCTAAAAATGTCCGCCCAAAACCCCCTTGTCCTAAAATTGACTGTGGTGCATACCTTTCTCTGAGGAGTAATTTGCTCCCGCATTTTTGGCAAAATTGGAAATTATCGGGGTTGGGGTGCAGACATTCAGGATTCAGACATTGACGCATAGATTCACAACCACTGATGTGTTATTTATGGCTGTAAAAATTATACATTGTTTCCTCCTGGGATGCGCCCCATCCTGATCAAGTAGAAAAAAAATTCTTAATCAGGAGAGGGTTAGGCTGAGGTTTCATCAACCATACCCCGTGAGAAAATTTCTAAGCTGTTCGATTTGCTCGCAACCAGTGAAGTAAATCGTCAGAATCGGTAAAATCTAATAAAGCTTCTCCCAGTGCTTCTAACTGTACTAGTGAAAGAGCTTGAATATCTGTTTTCTCCTCTTCTGGTAATTCTCCCACCCTTTTTTGTAGTAGCCTGATCACCAGTTCTTGTTGTCCCCGCTCGTAGCCAATGCGCTCACCTGTGGTAATGTAGCTCATAGTCCTTTCCTGCTCGAATTGTTTAAACTCTTGCCAAAATTCTGTTTCCAAGTCTTTTGGTAAAATCATAACCCAATCAATAAATCGGTACAGGTTACGAATATCCCTTTCCTGAAAGCCTAATTCATACAATCGCCTAATTAAGCTAAATTTCCAACTTTTGCGTTCTCCTGACTTTTTAATGGTTTGCTGCGTCTTTAAATGCGCCATTACCACTGTAGCAAAGGGATTATCGCTGGCTTCTAATTCTTGCCATCGGTTCTGATAATCTAACAGCTTGACGGTGCCAAATTTAAAATCCAGACTGCTATCGGGGTAACTATAACTATATTGGTTTGGTCGCCATTTGGGGTCAGCATCACACAAAATCGCTAAACTAATTGCAGGTTGACCAAATCTGTCAAAAATTCGCAGATTGTAAGAAAACATCCTCTCAGCAAATGTCTCTTCTCGGTTGGCTTGGATTTCCACATGAATTAATAGCCAAACTTCTTCACCGTTAATTTGCCAAACTTTAACTAATTTATCTGCATAGCGTCTACCTTGTTCAGCATCACGGGCGATTTGTTGAAATTCTTTATCGAGAAATTCGTGGGGACGTTCCCAATCAATTAATGCTGCTGTTTGGGGAAAGAAAAATTGCATAGCTTGGGGAAAGTATGCTTCTAAAATTTCTTTCCAGGGGCTATCATTATCGGCTCTTGACAGTTCCTCAGTCATTAATACAAAAGCATTTTTGTTAGTAATTATTGCTAGAATATCATGACTACTGATGCTCAATACTATCAAAGGTATTGCTCCACTGTTACACTGTCTACTGAGATAAATCCACAGGTGTGGGAGGGATGCGAACTAAAAGATGAGAACGAAGTGTTCCCGCTAATTTCCCAGGTAAAACATATCCGTAATTCCCGCCGTGGGGTTTTCTTGACTGACAACATCACCATTAGGTAAGTTTAATTGGGAATTAGGAATGTCAATAACATAACTACCTGGGAGCGTGTTTAATCTCAAATTGTAGATTAAGGTTGACACTTACACATCTTTGTCAGCATTTCATTAAATATCAAATCACTTTTTTACTGAATATTTATTCAAAAAGCATTCTGTAATTTTTCAGTTAATCAAATAATTTAAAAATGTAGTTATTCAACATTTTTAGTGATTTTAAAGGCATATTATTATGACTTAACAGAGGATTTCCAAATTATCGCTCATTAAGGCAAAAATAGGTATTGAACAGAGACCAAATTTTGTCAATTTTCCCCAACAAGTTATCAAACAATGATTTATATTATGTCTGGCTAATTATTTGTCATCAACTTTTTCCTGTGATCTATTCCCTATTCCCAACCCTCTCAAATATGAGAACTATTCAAACAGACGTGATATTATTTTTGTATATTTAACCAGCCAAATCAAAATCAGAAACTGCTTAAACTTAAAATAAGCAATCGAAAATTCTCAAAACTAAGTTTCCGCCCTGATGCGCCTGGAGTGTTTTAGGGTAGCCGAAAAAATTCACATTCTACTGATTGTAGCAGCTATTTTCAGGTAAGGTTGATGAAAAGTGATACACCAGAAGAGTTAAACTCAGATAAAGAAATTGAACGCTTAATAGATGAAGTAATGTCCTCAACCCTAACTGACCTCACAAATGAACAGTACCGGAAAAAGATGCAGCGCCGTAAGGAAGTCCAAGAACGGCGGATAGCGCACGCTGTACCAGAAAAAGGGTTAATTATAGTTAATACTGGTAACGGTAAAGGTAAAACGACTGCGGCTTTGGGAATGGTGTTGCGATCGCTCGGTCATGGTTATAAAGTAGCAATCATTCAGTTCATCAAAGGCGCTTGGGAACCCGCAGAAAAAGCAGTGTTTAGTATGTGGGAAGACCAAATCGAATTTCACGCTATGGGGGAAGGTTTTACCTGGGAAACTCAAGACCGCGATCGGGATTTAGATAAAGCCAGCGCCGCTTGGCAAAAATCATTAGAATATATCCGCAATCCCGAATTTCAACTAGTGCTGTTAGATGAAATTAACATCGCCCTGAAAATGGCCTATCTACAAGTAGATGAAGTTTTAGCAGGTTTGGCAGAAAAACCAGCAAATAAGCACGTCATTCTCACTGGTAGAGGCGCACCATCTGCTTTAATTGAAAAAGCTGATTTAGTTACCGAAATGACTTTGATAAAACATCCATTCCGGGATCAAGGAGTGAAGGCGCAACCAGGGATCGAGTTTTAATTTACACTGCTGTAAAATTGTTTACAATTCTCCAAAATGCCTTCGTCGTTAGCGCTGATTAAATCAATGCGATGATAGTCTTCCAGCGTCACGGAATAAGGATAGCTCCTGGTTTGGTCATCATTGTAGCTAGGTATTTGGAATTGATTACCTGTGGCGACTGGATTCACACCAATTTCACCGGGAGAAGTTGTCACAGTCATCGCCAACTCTCCCGATTGCTCAATAGCACCTTGAAAGCAACTAAACTCTGATTGTGGCATATATAACGCCCCTGTTATCCTACCTTGGCGCTTCTCAAACAGGATATACCCTTGCCCAACTTGGTCAGATATTGGTGATTGACCATAAAGATAAGTCCCATCTTCAGTGGGAAAATTCCCTCTTGTCCGTACTGGAGTACGACTAAATAGCCCGGTATTGAGAGCCGGAGTATTAATATTCCTTAGTAACTGGGTGGAAAAGATCAATCTAGAACGCTGTTGAAGTTCACCCTTTACCGGATTTGTCGTTTGCAGTTGGGACTGTGAGAGATTTTTTCTATTTTCTCTTTCAATAGCAAGTTTGCGAATCAGATTTCTGTGTTCTCGAACTTGTCTCAGGCGAGACAATACAGGTGTTTGATTACTGGAACCTACATGAGCATCTAAAGGTATAGCAGTAGATGTTCTTTGGATTTGGTTACTTAATACTGGTGTAGTTTGTTCACCCACTACGCCTAGTGTCAGAAGTAAGCTTAAAAGAGGAAGTCTCCACTGACCTACGGAGAATAATTTAGTTATTTTGTTAAGCACCTGATTCCTCCTGTCAAAAAATCAACTATTCCCTCTACTACTTACTTAAACCCTAACCAAATATACATTGTTCTCGGCTCTGCCCAGAGTGCTATATATTTTACACTTCTATTATCTAGGATAATTGTGTCAAAAAACGCAGTATTGTCTCTAATTCTACCTTAAGGTTGCACATTAAATTACAATTTCACCACTTTCTACCTCTTTCGACATATTGATCCCCTGGTGTGGGAGAAGAGGTGGGGGGTGTGGGAAGTATGGGAAGTGTGGGAGGTGTAGGGAAAGATTGTTACTATCTAATACCCAATACCCAATCCCCAGTCCCCAATCCTCAGTCCCCAGTCCCCAATCCCCGATATCACAAAAAAAATCGCCCCCTGCGTTCAGGAGGCGCGTCACAGCAAGCCATCTGCTTTTAGCTAGCAACGTACTCTTTGACATTGGCGCGACGACGGCGTAAATGAGCAAGAGCTTGATGTTCTAGCTGACGGACGCGCTCACGGCTAAGATTTAAGCGTTCACCCACTTTGGCTAAGGACATTTCGTTCCCATCTTCTAAGCCAAAGCGCAGGGCTAAAACTTCTCGCTGTTGGGGGGTGAGTTCTGCTAACAAGTTATTCAGGTCTTGACGCAAGAACTCTTGAGTAGTGTAATACTCAGGCGATGGGCCATCATCTTCCAGCATTTCTTGCAATTCCGTATCCTGGTTATCGCCAACTTTCACATCTAAGGAAACTGGTTGACGCGCCATGTTCAGATACTCGCGGATTTGCATTGGCTCTAGTTCCAATTCTTGAGCAATTTCTGCCGGGGTAGGCGATCGCCCCAACTTTTGCGCCAGTTCTCGCTGTACTTTCTTGATTTTGTTCAGTTTCTCGGTGATATGAATCGGTAAACGAATGGTACGGCCTTGTTGGGCGATCGCACGGGTAATCGCTTGGCGAATCCACCAGTAAGCATAGGTGGAAAACTTGTAACCCCTAGTGGGATCAAACTTTTCTACACCCCTTTCTAAACCTAGAGTTCCTTCTTGGATCAAATCCAAAAACTCCATGTTCCGCTTTTGGTACTTCTTGGCGATCGCCACCACCAGGCGTAAATTCGCTTCAATCATTTTCTGTTTAGCTCGTTTACCTTGAGCTACATTCTGTGTCACCTCTGTTTCCGACTGGTTAACATGAGCCGCCCACTCTGGTAAACTGGGTTCATGCTCTAGTTTTTTGGCTAAATCATCTTTAGCTTCCAGCAGCATCATCATCTGTTGTACCTGCTTGCCAAAAATAATCTCTTCTTCACGAGTCAGCAACGGTACACGACCAATTTCGCGCAGATAGGTTCGCACCATATCGGCAGTGAACTTGGTATTCAGGTTTTCGGTTTTGGTGTTAACAATAGCCATTGGTGCGTTGTCCTCTACTCCGTAAACACAACGGATCTTGAAATAAATAAATCAGGTCTGGAAAGGTAGTACACATATCACGGAACATAGGGCGCTACCAAAAGAAGTCAATTCATACACCGCTTATGCAGTATCAAGAAGATGCATCCTTGATATAGGTTCCTCTACCTTCCCTAAATTTGTGAATCTCTTACAAGCACACTTGCTTATTTGTGATAATTCTTTTTATCCTCAGCTGCGCTCCGCAGCTGTTCAATGTGAAGTCGATATGAGTTCTACTTATCTTATATTAAGACAAATTAACCGGATAGTAAAGTATCTCAGAAAAATCTTACAATTATAATCCAAAAGTGGTCTCTTGAAAAAGAAATAAATTCCCTCACTTTGACTAACTATATCTATAGTGACGCTAAAACCCCCTCCTCAGTTGCTGAAAACTAGCCGGATAACCGAACTGTGTAGCCTGAGAACATGGAGTGATGTTACGAAACTTGAAAATTTGAAATGTCACCGTTCCCCGCTTTCCTCAGACAAAACTTGCTCCTTTCCACCACACCTAGCTATGTAGAGTGGGGAATTTGAGGTCGAATAAAAACTTCTGAGTATTGCGGGGAATAGCAAAAGTCAAATACTTCTTGTGAATAGGTTTGGGACTTTGGTCATGTCCTAACTACCTTAGTTGTTGCAATAATTGGCTCTTACACAGGAGATCAATCCCGTCTTCGCCACCTTAAGGCACAATCAACACAGGACAAGGGGAAAGATTAATTACACGAGTGGTAACGCTATCACTAGCCCCCTCTTCAGTTAAGCCTAATCCTCTACATCCCATAATAATTAAATCTGCCCCAATGTCATCCGCAACATCACAGATAGTAAAAGCGGCTTTACCTTCCCTTTCGATAATTTCTGATGCAATTCCTTGTTGAGAAAACAGAGATTGGGCATTTTCCAGCAACTTAGCCACAACTTCTGCCGACATCATCGGGTCGGGACTAGGCGCATCTGCGGGGGGTTCTTCCACCACAGACAGCAACACTAAGCGACTACCATACTTCTGCACAACGTTGGTAACTACGTCCACAGCTTCCCGCGCTTCCCGGCTTTGATCAATTGGAAATAGTACTGTTTTAAACATCTCTCTCACCTAGCACCCCTGACTCCGGTAAAATCTTTATGGTTCTACTTTCAAAACAATAACAAAAAGGCAATCAGGAGAGTCTATCTATGTCCAAAAAAACTTTAGCAAATTTATCTGCTGCTGATATCTCCGGTAAACGTGCCTTAGTCCGAGTTGACTTTAACGTGCCTCTGGATGACAAAGGAAACATCACAGACGATACACGCATTCGCGCTGCACTACCCACCATCAAAGATTTGATGCAGAAGGGCGCTAAGGTAATTTTAGCTAGTCACTTTGGTCGTCCCAAGGGTGTGGATGACAAGTTACGTTTAACCCCAGTAGCTCAACGTCTCTCGGAGTTACTCGGACAAGAAGTTGTGAAAACTGATGACTGTATCGGTGATGAAGTTGCTGCCAAAGTTGGGGCTTTACAAAATGGACAAGTTCTGCTATTGGAAAATGTCCGCTTCTACAAAGAAGAAGAGAAGAACGACCCAGAATTTGCAAAAAAACTAGCAGCTAATGCTGATTTTTATGTAAACGATGCTTTTGGTACAGCCCACCGCGCCCATGCTTCCACTGAAGGTGTAACTCACTATTTGAGTCCTTCCGTGGGTGGATATTTAATTGAGAAAGAATTGGAGTATCTGCAAAACGCCATTGAAGATCCCCAACGTCCTTTGGCGGCGATTATTGGTGGTTCTAAAGTTTCTAGCAAAATTGGTGTGATTGAAACTCTGTTAGAGAAGTGCGACAAGCTGATTATTGGCGGTGGGATGATTTTCACCTTCTACAAAGCCCGTGGTTTGAGTGTTGGTAAGTCTTTGGTGGAAGAAGACAAGCTAGAATTAGCCAAGACTTTGGAAGCTAAAGCCAAAGAACGTGGTGTAGCTTTACTTTTACCTACAGATATCGTCTCAGCAGATAAGTTTGCTCCCGATGCCAACGCCACAACTGTCAGCATTGAAAATATTCCGGCTGATGGCATGGGTTTGGATATTGGCCCTGATTCGATTAAAGTCTTCCAAGAAGCTTTGGCTGACTGCAAGACAGTGATTTGGAACGGCCCAATGGGTGTGTTTGAGTTTGATAAATTTGCCGCCGGTACAGAGGCGATCGCCCATACGTTGGCAGAAATTAGCAAAACTGGTACAACCACAATCATCGGTGGTGGTGACTCAGTAGCAGCTGTGGAAAAAGTTGGTTTAGCTGACCAAATGAGCCACATCTCTACTGGTGGCGGTGCTAGTTTAGAGTTGCTAGAAGGTAAGACATTACCTGGAATTGCCGCTTTAGACGAAGCGTAAGCAGTTAACAGTTAACAGTGATTAGAGGAAAATTTTAATAGCTAATCACTGTTAGCTTTGTTTTATGAAATTAATGTTTCGAGTTTCGCCTGTACTTCTTCTATTAAATCTTGTGTAACACTTTCAACAAATTTTACCTTTGTAGCCCTCCAATCTAGTGTTTTAATTTGGTCAGCTAACACAACTCCTTTTGTTTGCATTCCCTCAATAAGCGGAACTTCAAAACTAAGCCCTTTTGATGTACTAGTGATGGGACACGCTAGAACTAAAGAAGCCATTCGATTGTATTTAATTGGAGATACCACAAGAACAGGACGGTAGCCTGTTTGCTCACGCCCTTGCTGTTGCAATTCATTGTTTAATGTCCTAGCAATATCATCAAATGACATTCCTGACGCTTGCAGGGTAAATGCACGCTTAATCGAATCGGCCGTAAATTGCTGCGTGTTTCCAAATTCTAATTTAACAATATGACCTCTATCAGGAAAGTACGAATTAACTACCAATCTTCATTCCCCACAATGTTTCCAGTTTCCATTTCAGGATGAAAATTTTCAGGAGTCATGCCTTCAAGCAACTCATCAAGGGTATATTTTTTCCTTTTTTGTGGTGTAATCACAATACTGCTACCTTCAACGGTAAAATTTATACTTGTTCCTTCGGTTACTTGCGCTTGTTCCGCGACCGATCTGGGAATCCGAATAGCTAAACTGTTTCCCCATTTAGCAACAACTCTGGTCATAGATATCTCCAAATATTTTGTTAGAGATCCACACGCTAAACTTAAGATTTTCGCAGTGAAACACTCTTAACAACTTTGCTTAACGTATATACTTTGAAGATACATATTTAATTAGCTGATGTCAATAAATTTTTTTAATAGATATACTTGCGCTTAAACCCGTCTAATCCCGTGCTGAATCCTGGGGTTGAGAAAGTGGTGTAGAGATGTCGTGACAGTTCCAAAAATACTATTCATATAAAGTCCCGTCTTGGTGTGTGAATATGGTCTGTCCATCAGCACTGGATTTAGCAATTAGGTCATTGTCTGGATAGTACACTTCATCGTCTGGAGTGCGATCGGCAAAGCCGCGCCGTAGGCGATCGCCAATTTCTAAATAAACTACCACTGCATTGGAGCGATTCACTAATTGATGTCCATCTTCTTCACCTGCTGGGAAACCTGCCATCATTCCCGGTGTGAGGATTTGCGCTCCTGCGTCGGTAACTAGAGTAACTTCACCTTCCAGGACGTAAATAAACTCATCTTGTTGGGTGTGCCAATGTCGGAGAGCAGAACAACTTCCCGGTGCGAGTGTCACTAAATTGACACCAAAATTTTTTAATCCTGCCGCATTTCCTAACGCCTGTTTCGCTCTCCCGAACACAACATATTTAAATTTATCGGGATAATTTGAAGTTGTCCGACTGGGAACATTTTCAGGATTAATAATCATGTCTCACTTCTCTAGATAATTATCAATTCCAATTCACCCACTTACATTAGAGGATGCCGCCAACGCTCATGGCTGCCCTTGCCACGCTTGGGTAAGTACATGAATCCTTCACGCGCAATCTGAGTATGAATATTATCTTGGGACTCCACTCTATTTTCCCACTTTGACACCGTAAAATAACTAGAACTAAAGCACTTTCTCCATAAATACATTACAGGGACTGTCATTATATCGCTCGATCATATAAAAACCTAATTTTTCATAAAAATTTATGGCTAGTGATTGTTTTTCTTCATCAAAAACATCAAGTCTAATCTTTTTGTAACCTTTTTTTCTGGCAAAATCTAATAGCTTTTGTGCCATTTTCGTTCCTAAACTTCGTCCTTGGTAATCCCGAAGAAACCACATCCTCTTCAGTTCACAAATATCATCACTGCAACGCCGGATAGCTCCACTACCAACAATCCTGTTATCATCGCATAGCACTAAGAATGTGCCGTTATTGTCACAGTATTGCGATCGCACATGATCAATATCAGTCATATCATCGTAACTTTTAATTTCCTCCTCTGAAACTTGCCATATTTCCTGAACTACTGTAAAAATTAAGCTTTTAACTTCTTTGCTTTGGTGTGATTGTATTGGTTTAATTTCCATCATCTATTTATCGTTCACCAAACTAAACTTTAGTTTGATTCAGTTTTCTAGGCATGAATATTATCTTGAGATTCCACTCTATTTTTCCACTTTTCTTCCCTGCATATCCAACGGCTATGATGTGATTTAACAATCTCCGCCCTATAAGGGCGAAGATTCACATTAGGTGATTGCTCTATTTATCAAGGGATAATTGATGAAAGGCTGAAATTACCCATTTTTGTTAATTCACAAAACAAGAAATTTTTACAGTGCCTAAGTTCTAGATCATTGTTCAAGAATATAGGCAAACATTAAAGGCGCAACTATACTGGCATCAGACTCCACAACAAAACGGGGTGTGGTTTTATCTAACTTACCCCAAGTTATTTTTTCATTGGGTACTGCCCCTGAATAAGAACCATAGCTGGTAGTGGAATCTGAAATTTGGCAGAAATAAGACCAAAATGGAATATCGGTCATTTTCAAATCTTGATATAACATCGGGACAACGCAGATGGGGAAATCTCCCGCAATTCCGCCACCAATTTGGAAAAATCCTATCCCTCTACCAGCAGAATTTTCTTTATACCAATCCGCCAGCCACATCATATATTCAATTCCTGACTTCATGGTGCTGGGTTGAAGTTCTTTTTTCATGCAGTAAGAAGCAAAAATGTTGCCCATTGTGGAATCTTCCCAACCAGGACAAATAATTGGTAATCCTTTTTCGGCAGCAGCCAGCATCCAGCTATTCTTGGGATCTATTTGATAATATTGTTCCATATCACCAGACAGAAGCATTTTATACATAAACTCATGAGGAAAATATCTTTTCCCTGTGTCATTTGCTTCCTTCCATTGTTGGAAAATGTGCTTCTGTATTCTGCGAAAAGCCTCTTCTTCAGGAATGCAAGTATCAGTTACCCGATTAAAACCCTGTTCTAGAAGTTGCCATTCATCTTCGGGGCCTAAGTCTCGATAGTTAGGGACACGCTTGTAATGATTATGGGCTACCAAGTTCATAATATCTTCTTCCAGATTCGCCCCGGTACAGGAAATAATCTGCACTTTATCCTGACGAATCATTTCTGCTAAAGATATACCCAATTCGGCTGTACTCATGGCTCCAGCCAGAGTAATCATCATCTTGCCGTTATCCTCAAGATGGACTTTGTATGCTTTAGCTGCATCAACCAGGGCGGCGGCGTTAAAATGTAGAAAATTTTCTTCAATAAATTGAGAAATAGTCCGGCTCATGAGATGTTACCCTTTGCTGTCAATTCAAGAATGTCTCGCTATCGGGTAAAGTATAGCCTAACTCCTATGCGATCGCCGATCAAATCCTTAAAGCCAGTGTCGCTATTTACACTACGCTGTATCTGATGATATGATGCGAGTCCAACGAAATTTTTTTAAATCCAAAGTGTAGCTATTAGCATTAGTTAACCACTGTTGCTTTTGATTCACTATCGCTAAAATCTTACCACCACTAATACAGATTTGATTGGGTTCTTGATAGTAGGCTGTGTGTTTATAAATCCATCCTGGGTTTTCTCCAGAAGTTTTAACTGTGTCGATTGTGAAAGTCTCACAATGGAGTCTATAAACTGGGGTATGGTCGCAAATTCTCTCGTTTAAATAACCTAAACTGCCAATAATATATATGTATTTTCCTACCAATGTTGCTGAATGAAAATCAGTAGGCGGAAAAACATCTTCTGAATAACCATAAATTTGGAAATTGCCATCACCTTGAGAAACAACTACATCATTATAAATACAAAAATTGGGGTCATAATAGTCTTCATGTTCCCCAGCAATTACTACTATTTTGCCATCGGGTAACTGTGTAACTGTTCTCCCAAATCTATCAAAGCACCATACGGGTTGATGAGATTCATGATAATTTGTATCGTTAAAAGTTTGTTGAGCTTTATAAGCCCGAAAGCCACTACTGACCATTGCTTTCCAGAAATCCACTTCCATCAGTTCTGGATTACTTTTGCCAAATCGCCGATGTTTTCCGGCTAAATACTGTGATTTTGATATATGCAGAATGTCATTTTTACTCACACCCATGAGTAATCGCAGCATCTCATCGTTGACATTATTAATATCTTCACCTACAGCCAGCAACATTCTGACAATTTCGATATTGTTTGTTTGTTGAATAACTTTCTCATGATAATTATTTTCTCTATTTGCTTTAGCACCAGCTTCTAGGAGAATTTTTACACACTCAGGATGATCACGTTCTACTGCTACCATTAACGCCGTTGTACCAAATTCATCAGTAGCTTCAACATCACATCCTTTGTCAATTAACCATTGAAGGATTTGAAATCGATTGTTTTCTATGGCATACATTAGTGAAGTTTTACCACCATATTCAAATTCGTGACAATTAGCTTCTCCTAATAGTAACTCTGCTTTAGCTAAATCTCCTACCTGAAGACTTAATAGCCAAGGATTTCTGCCGTAATAATCAATTTCAAATAGTTCATCACCTTGTGTTATTAATTTTTCGACATCTGCTAAACTGCCAAAAACTATGGCGTGCATTAATTCTGTCCATATTAATTGTTGTGGATCTGCACCTGCGGCTAATAATATTTTGACTGCATCAAATCTGCCTGTATCTGAAGCCCTTCTGAGTGCAGATTCACCAGAATCGGTGACACCGGTTACTTTTGCACCTCTTTTAATTAATAAATCAATAATTGCCAGTAAGTTTTCATCTTTGGTAATATCTCGCCCATACATCGCGTCGATTAAGACATCATAACCGTGAGGTTTTTGGTAATTAATATCAGCGCCAGCATCCAAGAGAAATTGAATTTTTTCTAGATTTCCTGATTGTACAGCTAATGCTAAGACTGTATTTTGATAGGTGTCTACAGCATTAACATCAGCACCATTTTCCACCAGTAGGCGCACCAAATCTATATCTGCATGGGGACTAGACACAGCAAACATTAATGGCGTTCGAGATTCATACTTATCTAGATAATTAATATCAACACCATGAGCAATTTCTTGTTGAACTTTGGCAATGTTTCCTTCTTCGGCGTAAATGTGAATTTGCATATTTATTTCTCCTTATAGCTGGGGATTGGGGACTGGGGATTGGGGATTGGGGACTAGGTATTGGAAACTAAAAATTTTTCCCCCTGCACCCTGCACCCTGCCTCTTCTCCCCACATCTCCCTTAAAAACCCAAATCAGCTTTAGCTATTTCCGCAGCTGCAAATAGTTCTGCATCTGGTTTTTCTTCCCAAGCAGAATCACCGATTTCTGCATAGAAGGTTGCGTCATAAGGACGAGTTTTGACAACCACCGGCATGGGGACGGCATGACCTAAAATTAAGGCTTGTTGCTTTGAGTCTAATTTGGCTAATACTGACCGCAAACCACCCGCACCAGAGACACCTGTAAAAATGGCATCTATATCTTTATCATCGTTGAGTAAGGCGGTGATGCGTGTACCAATTTGGGACATAACTTCATTATCAATCCCAGATGGGCGTTGGTCTACCACCAACAAGGTGACAAAATATTTCCGCAGTTCACGGGCGATGGTGCCGAAGATGGTACTTTGAACAATGGCGGGGTCTAGGAAGCGGTGCGCCTCTTCTATGGTAATCATTAATGGCGTGGGGCGATCGCATGGATTCTTGCTTTGTAAAAATTTATCGGCTTTCTTGACATAATGTCCATGAATCCGTCTGGTGATCATATTAGTCACCAACATATAAGAAAGCATATTAGACTGAGAACCAAATTCTATAACTACGTTTCTTCCAGCTTCCAAGGATTGAATAATTTTACTAATATAATTCTGGGGGCAAACTCCGCGCATATACTTTAAACTATCCATGCGAAGAAGTTTACGCTGCAATCCCATAATCGAACCTTTATGTCCCCGCTTTTCGTCGCAGAACATTTCAATTTCTTCGTTCGTCATATTCAGCAACTGGACTATCCAAGATTTGCCAAATTCGCTATATAAAATATTCGCGTTATCCAATGCTGCATCCGATAAGCCTAAATCTCGACTACATAACTTGATATCTTCAACTTCCACTTGCTCATAACTTAAATACAGTTCTTGAGCATCACGTACACCCCGACGTTTTGTAGATTCAGGATCAAGGGTGTAGACTTCTACTTTACCAGGAAATAGTTGCTTTAAGCCTTTGACTGTATTCACATTTTTACCTTCGGCGACTGCTTCCCAGCCATATTCCGAATGCATATCAAAAATTAAATTTACCGCCGCATTTTTGCGAATTACCCCAGCTAAAAGTAAGCGAGTCAGGAAGGATTTACCTGTTCCAGATTTACCAAATACGCCATTACTGCGTTCAACAAAGCGGTTTAAATCGATACAGACAGGTACATCCATATCTAAGGGTTTACCGATGGAAAAATTGCGTCTGTGGGGGTCATCTTCCCAACCAAATACGCGACGAAAATCATCAACACTGGCTTCGTAAACTTGGCTAAAGTGACTGGGAATAGTTTTAACCGGGAGTAACTCCATCGTCGTGCTGGTTTGAGGCTGAAATGATGCTAAACCATTGGGCGATGCTACCAAACCATTAGCAGGTTTACCATTACCAATAAACAAATCCTCATCGGATTCCGGTGTGAACATCAACATCGGTGAGAGGTTGATAGTCCCATAAGTACCACTACCAGCTAAAACTTCTCGTAAAAAAGTATCCTCCCAACCGGGGGGATTAGCAATAATGCGATCGTTTGCTGTTCCCAGTGCTACATCTGTCAGCATACAGAAAAAGCGCGATCGCAGTCCATGCACAACTAAAAATTTACCTACCCGCATATCTTCCACAGAAATGTCTGGGTGTAGTCGTACTTCTAATCCCCCTGTCAGAGAACCTTCTATTACTGAACCTAATGGTTGTGAGGAGTTCATGAGTTAGATGAAAAGTGGGTGCGCTATCTGTATTGAATTGTAGTTGTACAGTGAGAATTAGCAAAATTATGACAGCTACAACTTGTTTAATTTTCCACTGAAGTAGACAACGCTGTATTTTCCCATCATCCCATCACTCAATCAATTTGAATAGCCGTTGGTGCGCTTCCAGATGGGGGTATACCGATTAATGGTTTGCGGAATTGAGCATAGAGGCGATCGCGCCAGGTGAAAAATAGCTCATAATCAGGATTATCTGCTAAACCTGGGACACCTTTTCCTAACAGGCCTGCTGGTAAATCCAGATAAGCCACTTGGGGGAACTTCAGTAATATAGATAAACTCGCCACTGTTAAATCAGCTAAAGTTGGTTCATCACCAGTTAAATAGGGACTATCCGCCAATAATAGTGTTAACGCTTCCAGGTCTTGTTTCAAGTCGGCGATCGCTGATTTCACCATATCTGGACTACAACCCACACCAAAACCCAAAACTTTCAACACATCACTAGGTACTCCCTCCAGCAAAGTTTTGAATATATCCGGTGTAGAATTAGGCAACAAAGACTTGCGAAAACCTTGGTCTTGACTAATAGCAGAAAAAAGAGCCTTCCTACCCTTCACACCAATTGACTCATCTGCCCATTCTTCCATCAGCAAAGTCAAACCCCGCTTGTGAGGATCTTCAGGTATCAGTGGACGCTCAGGATATTCTAAATCTAAATACTTGGCAATTTCCGTAGAATCTACAATATATTTACTTCCGTCTTTTAAAACTGGCACTTGTCTTTGACCAGTCAGCCGGAATAAATCTAATTGTCCTACCCCTGGTGTCACTTCTATTTTTCGGTAATCTAGACCTTTATAATCTAGAATTAAGCGCACTTTTTCTGAGTATTGAGATAATTCCCATTGGTATAATTCTAACATAATCTCTACTTTTAACAAACCAATTCTACAATGCTCTCATTGTATCTTCACTTCAAGTGAATTTCCTGAGAAATTGAGAAAAATAGAGACAAAAATCCAGCTATAATTGCCAAATTATCCAGTAATTAGCCGTAAATTCGGGATTTTTCGCCAAGAGTTATTTATTGACTCATAAAAATATTAAATAAACCAACTTAATAGATAAATATACTCAAATCACCGGATTTTCAGATTCACTGCCACAAAAGCATTAATATTCAAACTCCATCATCCTGTTCACCAAACATCTTCAACCTTAATCACCATATTTCCCATAACAAAGTGTTATAAATCTTTATGTGACCTGTACGAACTGAAAGACAAACAAAATTTATGAACGTAGATTATAGCAAATTGTTCACCAAGTTAGCAGGACTAGCCAGCATCAGCCTCCTGCTCGCTTTACCATCTGGAGCCAACGCAGCCACCAATCAATTAATCGCCCAGACTGGTAGTGGAGTTCTCAATCCTCGCCCCAGTATTTTCAATGAACCCCCCTACAACCGTGGAACTCAACCTCAGACTGCACCTCCAGGTACACGCACACCCAGAGTCACACCACCCACAACTACTCCAGAAGCAGGGACACAAAATCAAACCCTATTAGCATTAGCCGAGTCTAGCCCTAACTTTTCCACCTTAGCCGCAGCCCTCAAAGCCGCCGGATTAACAGACGCTTTGCAAGGACAAGATAACTTAACAGTTTTTGCCCCCACTAATGCCGCATTTGCCAAACTACCGCAAGATGCTGTCAGAGACTTGCTGAAGCCAGAAAATAAAGAAATTTTGCTGAAGCTATTAACCTATCATGTCGTCAGTGGCAAAGTTCTATCTACTGACCTATCATCTGGCGAAGTGCAGAGCCTCGAAGGTGGAGCAATCACAGTTAGAGTTGGTGCTAATGGCGTAATGGTAAATGATGCCAACGTCGTTCAGGCAGACATTCAAGGTAGTAATGGTGTCATACACGCAATTGATCAGGTGATTTTGCCTCCTGACTTGTAAGTTGGGGAGTGGGGAGTAGGGAGTGTGGGAGGTGTGGGGAGTGTGGGAGGTGTGGGGAGTGTGGGAAGTGTGGGGAGTGTGGGGAGTAACAATCATCTTTCTCCCCTGCACCCTGCACCCCTGCCTCTTCTTCCCCCCTGCACCCTGCACCCCTGCCCCTGCCCCCTGCCCCACGGACTCGGCTAAAAATATCTATCTTTAGATAGTAGACATAGAAACATAAATATACATGAACTTAACATAACTTTTTATAACAGTTTTTTCGACTTCCCCCCTGTTCATGGAAATTATGTGTCACAATCAGGTTTGAGAATTAATTCGGCGACAGCGTTTGTTTTTAGTATTGACAGGCTTTTTCCTTGTGGTATTTACAGACTTCTCTCCGAAATCTAAATCTCTGCATCTTTGTGATTTTGGAGACAATCAATGTCAATTTATATAGGCAATCTTTCTTACGACGTTACCCAAGACGCTTTATCTGCGGTATTTGCAGAATATGGGTCTGTTAAACGGGTACAAATACCTACTGATCGTGAGACAGGTCGCGTACGTGGTTTTGCTTTTGTAGAAATGGGTTCAGATGCTGAAGAAACAGCAGCTATTGAAGCTCTAGATGGCGCGGAATGGATGGGACGCGACCTGAAGGTTAATAAAGCTAAACCCAAAGAAGATAGAGGAGGTAGCCGTGGCGGTGGCGGTGGCGGTCGTTGGTAACTTCCTGAACCACTATTAGGGAGTATGGGGGAGAAGAAATTTACCCCTAATACCTACTTCCTAGCCCTAATTAAACCTAACTAAAACTGAAGCTCCGGACAAGGCCTTGGCCTCGTTCGGAGCTTTTAAAATTAATACTGTTTCTGGAATTAGAAAAGTCTATAGAGACTTACAGGATACCCCAAAAGTGGAGGAAACCTTGACCAGAAAATACTTCTAGAAGAATAGCGGAAATGAAACCAATCATGGCAAAGCGACCGTTCCAGTTTTCGCTTTGAGGAGTGAATCCCCAACGTAAAGCGTTAGGGTCGTTGGTTGTTGCAGTTTTAGTATCTGACATAGTTAGTATTCCTAGTTTTTATATGGCAAAAATTGCGGTTGTATGTAAACTAATGTAACAGATATTTACGGAAATGCAATAAAAAACTCTACCTTCAATGAGGTAATTACCGTATACGGTGACGATTTTAATTCACTATCTGCGGGTGTAACGATGTTTCACGCCTATAGGAAAATATTCTGAATCACCCATTGGGGCTAAGGTGACTTGTGGGGTTTGATATTCTGGGGGAACATAGTTAGCAAATTCGCTGTTGAGGCGCAAAAGTTGGGTCAAAATGGAGGATGTGATGGCTTGTCGCTGTTCTTCGCTACCTTCTACCCCTGGAGCTAATTCCACAACTACGGATAAAATCCTGTTTTGATCTACATCTTCTTTGATCTGTAAGACGAATTTTCCTGTCACCCAGGCGGTAATTGTCGGTTGTTCTAATCCCACGGTGACATTTTCGGGATAAATATTTGCCCCAAAGTAGGAGACTGTAAAGTTAGAGCGTCCGAAAATATAGACAAAAGGTAAGGGATGCATTCCTCTAGGTAAATCCTGAGTCTGGGAAGTCAAATCTGCTACGGGATCAAATCCCAACTCTGCTAAGAACTCCAGCATAGCAGTGTAACTAATTATGCCTCCAGTATCCATAATGTTATAGCGAATTAAGGGTATGCCATTATCTCCAGAAAATAGCAATGTGCGATCGCTAACTTCAAAAAAGCGACTGGTGGGGTCGTATTGTACTAATGTGGGTAAACGAGATTCGCCAAATAACGCTTTAGCTGCTTCTGGATGTGCTGCTAAGAAACGGCGAATGCAAATACTCAATGGTGTTTCATTACCTAATACACCTGCGTCCGCAGTACCGTAAAGTGAGGCAAAGTTATAACAGGGATTTTCCGCGCCGAGTCTCTGACCCACTAAAGTCCGCCATTCTTCACTGAATACTTCTCCTGCCATCACTAATTTAATCTGATATTGCTGCCATTGCACACCATGAGCAATACCAGTATCAATGACATCTTTGAGAAATGGCGGATAACCGAGTAATACTACTTGGTCAAAATCCCCGCCTATTTCCTGGACAATGCGTAAAATTTCTGTTTTATTGTTACCAGGGGTAATTACGGTGAGGGGATACCCTTTACTGGCAAGATAACGACAGCAATTGCTGGTGAACATTCCACCTACCCAAGTGCCTAATGAGAAACAAATTACAGCGAGGGTACGTCTAGTATCTGCGTAGAAACTATCATAAAAAATTTGTTCAAAACGTGTGGTAATTTGTAGTTCATCGGTGAAAAAACGGGGCCAAAATGTGGGTTTACCTGTGGAACCAGAGGAGGCTGCTATCATATCGCAGGTTTCTAATTTCCCATAACGGCACAGTTGGGCTAAGGGATGACGGGAAATATAATTTTCTTTGTCAATTACAGGTAGTTGCTGAAAATCTGCAAGTGTTTGGATAGCTGTAGGATCAATATTTTGTGCTGCTAAAAAAGCTTTATAAGCAGGTACTTTGCTGGCTACGTCGTAAAATAAGTCTAGGGCTATTGATTGGGTGGAAATATTCAGATGTTGTTGTAGTAAAGTTTCTAGGGGAGTTGATATAAAATCTTCAAATCCTTTTATGGCTCGTGTTTGTGGTGATTCGCTGTACATGGAGTTGCAGTTATATGTTGCGAGTATTTTAGCCATTATTTAATTGTTTAAAACTTTTCTGTAAATGCAACTGCACAACTTGTAGTAACGTGATAAAACCTTAGTTGAGCCTTTATGATGCAGGTATATTGCAGTAAACAACACGGAAACAACGGTGGTAATCGTTTTTGTATCCACTGTGGTGAACCATTACCTCTGGCTTCTGGACAGGTTGTAAATAATCGTTATCGCATTATCCGCCAATTGGGTCAAGGTGGTTTTGGACGGACTTATTTGGCGGAAGATCAGCAAAAATCACATCAAAGCTGTGTGCTGAAGGAATTTGCTCCTCAAGTAGAAGCACAGCAGGATCTAGTTAAGGCTAAAGAGTTATTTGAGCGGGAAGCTAGTGTACTTCAGTCTCTGGAACATCCGCAAATTCCCCGGTTTCACGCTTCGCTACAGGTGGAGATAGGAAGTAAGGATTTTTTCTTTTTGGTGCAAGATTATATAGATGGGATTAGTTATGAGGAGTTATTAGAGAAACGCCAAGCCCAAGGAACGGCTTTTTCTGAGGAGGAAGTCATGAAAATATTGCAGGAAATTTTACCTGTGTTGTCGTATATTCACTCACGGGATGTGGTTCATCGTGATATTTCTCCTGATAATTTGATTTGGCGGCGTTCTGACCATTTACCAATATTGATTGATTTTGGGGGTGTGAAGCAGTTACCGGCTGCTGAAGGTTTTTGGTTTACTCAGTTGGGTGTAAATAATACTTTGTTGGGTAAAAAAGGATATGCACCAGAGGAGCAACTCAGGCAGGGTAAAGTATTTTTTAATAGCGATTTATATTCTTTGGCGGTTACAGTTTTAGTGTTGCTGACGGGTAAGGAACCACAAAAGCTCTATGACAGCTATGAGGGTGTTTGGTATTGGGGTAAGGAAATTAAGGTGAGTAGTAAGTTGGAGTCTGTGTTAAAAAAGATGCTTGCTTACAAGCCGAGTGATCGCTATGAAAAAGCGGCGGATATTCTCGCAGATTTACCTGGGGCTACAACTGTCAGAACCCAGAATAACTATGTGACTAAGCTGAAAACTATGGTGGTGGCTCCGGGACGAAAACAAGCCTCTAATATTGTCAGTAAATTACACAGTAAAACTAAATTAATTAATCAAAATGTGACAATGCCAGTTTGGTTGCGCCCTTTTGCTGTGAGTCTTGGGGGGACAACTTTGGTGGTTTTAACTGGCGCTGGAACTTGGGCTGTGGTAAATTCTATTGTTCGGACTGTGACTTCTATTAGTGTTCCTACTATTTCTCTCCCGGAAATTCCTAGTTTTCCCAATCCTCTGGGGAGACCAGTTAGTCAGAGGGGTTCTGAAAATATTACGGAAATTTTACGCCGTCGCCAACAGTTAGACATTCCGGAAGGATTTTTTGTTCAGTTTGTGGATAATTTATTTCATGGTCAAAATCCAGAGTTAAAGGGACGTAGTTTGAGTTCTGGTGCTGAAGACGCAAAATTAAGGGCTGAATGGGCTGGGATTGCGGGAAATTTATTGAATCAAATAGAAAAGGCTAATCTGAGTACAGCAGCTCGTCAGCAATTAGGGCGTTATGGTTCAGAGAATGAGAAAATTTGGAGAGAACAAGCCAGAAGGGGAGAGTGGGGAAAATATACATTCAATGAACTGAACAGGGATACGAATCAAAAATTTGATCAGTTGTTTCCAGGACAAGACCGTGGGAAACTGAATCAGCAAACTTTTGGTCAAGTTTGGTATGCGATCGCAGCTGATCAAGTCAGTAAAGTAAAAATTAAATGACGAATAACTAATAACTTAATAACTTATGCATATAAATAATAATATTCAACCGGGTTTAAATTTAGGCGATCGCTATGTAATTATCCGTCAAATTGGTCAAGGTGGTTTTGGACGGACTTATTTAGCTGAAGACATTAACCGCTTTCGGGAACTGTGCGTTTTAAAAGAATTTTCCCCCCAAGTGCAAACTGAGTATGTCGTTCAAAAAGCTGAAGAATTATTTGAACGGGAAGCCAGTGTTCTCTACAAGCTGCAACATCCCCAAATTCCCCGGTTTCGGGAACTACTGCGGATGAAATTAGCAGGTCAAGAATACCTGTTTTTAGTCCAGGATTATGTGGAAGGACAAAATTACAGTTCCTTATTAGATACACGTAAACAGCAAGGTTTGCGATTTACAGAACCAGAAATTAGGCAATTATTATTACAAATTTTGCCTGTGTTGGAATATATCCACTCAATGGGGGTAATTCATCGGGATATCTCCCCAGATAATTTAATTCTGCGGAGTATTGACAAATTACCAGTATTAATTGATTTTGGTGGTGTGAAACAAGTAGCCGCTACAGTAGCTTCAGAATATTATCAACCAGAACAATCTTCATCCCAGCGATCGCCCACCCTGCTAGGTAAAATTGGCTTTGCACCTCCAGAACAGATGCAAACTGGTTTAGTTGCTACTCACAGTGATTTGTATTCCTTAGCTGTGACAATGCTGGTGTTATTAACCGGGAAACAACCAGCAGAACTAATTGATAACTATAATTTAACTTGGCAATGGCGACGAGAAGTAAATCTCAATCCGCCCTTGGGACAGATATTAGATAAAATGCTTTCTCCCAGACCAGGCGATCGCTATCAATCAGCCCGTCACGTCTTAGCAGCCCTCAACCCCACAGCAGCCAGCCATCCCCCTACCCAATACCCGCAACCACCAACTACATCTGCCACAGTAGCAGTTTCACCCGCACCGCCGCCCCGTTCATCTTCCCCATCCCCCGCCTATCCCACAGATCCCGAACCATCATCTTGGTTAACACCAATCACAGGATTAATCGCATTACTATTAATTGTGGGTACAACTGGCGGAATTTTGTGGGGATTCAGCAGAAATCGCCCCCAAGTCGAAACTGATACACCCGTAGTCGAACAACCCACAGAATCCTCCAATCAATTTTCCCCAGAAGAACAACAACGCAAACGCAGATTAAACGCCCGTCGTCAACAATTGAATATCGACTCTAGATTTTACGTCAACGTAGTCAATCAAATATTTTGGGATAATAACCCCAACTTACGGGGAAAGACTCTCAGCGACGAACCCCAAGATGAAAGTTTGCGAGCCGAATGGGACAACACAGCCGCCGAATTATTAGAAAAACTCGCGCCATTAAGTGGTAATGTGCGCCAGCAATTGGGAACTTACACAGCAGCAGAACGGGAACGTTGGCTAGTAGAAGTCAACAAACGCAATGTTAGTAGTACATCTTTATATGATTTAGGAGATGCAGCCTTTTTCAACCAATTTCCCCAACAGCGAGGCCAGGACTTTATTAATCAACCCATTGGTCAAGTTTGGCACGGATTTGTGAGCGATAAACTCAACGCTATTGTTTCTGGGACAGCTTTTGAACGCATCCAATTTGATCAAGGTGCTACCAGTAGAACAATGAGCGGAAATCTCCAACCTGCTGTTCACCCTGCTGGGGGTAAAGTTTTCATTGCTAACCTCGCCCAAAATCAATTATTAGAAATTAATTTACAAGCAAATTCTCAAATTTTGCTTTCCGTTTATTCTCCTTCAGGTCAAGTCAAACTCTTAGAAGATTCCACAGAACGGAATTTATCAGCTAAGTTACCAGAATCGGGATTTTATGAATTTGTGATTGCTTCCACAGCATCAGAACCCCTCAGTTATCAACTCACTATTACGGCGGAAACTCCCACACCAGAACCTACACCAACGCCAACGCCTACTCCAGAACCTACACCAGAACCAACGCCCACACCAGAACCAACGCCCACACCAGAACCTACACC
Source organism: Nodularia chucula CCY0103 (assembly GCF_963923915.1). NCBI lineage: Bacteria > Bacillati > Cyanobacteriota > Cyanophyceae > Nostocales > Nodulariaceae > Nodularia > Nodularia chucula. Next base: position 43,978 of record NZ_CAWUOL010000021.1, read on the forward strand.
AACGCCAACGCCCACACCAGAACCTACACGAGAACCAACGCCAACACCTCCTGAAACTCCAATTGAACCTTAATTGATCTCACGCAGAGGCGCAGAGGCAGGGTGTGGGGAGTGTGGGGAGTGTGGGAAGAAAAGGCAGGGGAAAGATGGTTACTTCCCAATACCCAGTCCCCAGTACCCAGTCCCCAATCCCCAGTACCCAGTCCCCTCGCCTAGTGCTTTGGCAGTAATGCGGTAGCTAATATCACTGAGATTGTGTATATAATGTTTTTGGGTATCAAAATATCACCACCCTCACGGAATCCCCAAAATCCTCACCCCCAGACATGATAAACATGATCTATTGTCTGAACCCAGACTGTCTGCACCCCAACCCCGACAATTTTCAATACTGTCAGAAATGCGGAAGTAAATTAGTGCTGACAGAAAGGTATATACCCCGCTCAATTTTAGGTCAAGGTGGTTTTGGTCGCACATTTCTAGCTACAGATCAATATAAACCGTCCCAACCCTATTGTGTAATTAAACAATTTTTACCCCAGGCGCAAGGGACAGATACCATTGAAAAAGCATCTCAGTTATTTGCACAGGAAGCACAACGATTAGAAGAGTTAGGAAAACATCCGCAAATTCCTGAATTGATGGCTTATTTTATCGTAGATAATCGCCAATATTTAGTGCAAGAATTTGTGGAAGGAAACACCCTACAAGCTGAGTTAAATCACAATCGTGTATTTACCGAAAAACAGATTAGAGCATTATTATTAGAAATCTTAGAAATCTTAGAATTTGTCCATAGTAAACAAGTAATTCACCGAGATATTAAACCAGAGAATATCATCCGGCGCAGCAGTGACAACAAGTTATTTTTAGTAGACTTTGGCGCGGCTAAGGTAGTCCAGCAACAGCAACGCACAGCTACAGGAACAATTATCGGTTCGGCGGAATATTGCGCTCCTGAACAGTCTATGGGGAAACCCTTTTTTATCAGTGATTTATATAGTTTAGGGGTAACTTGTCTACATTTATTAACAGGAATTAGCCCTTTTGATTTATATAGTCCTCTAGAAGGAGAATGGGTATGGCGGGATTACTTGAATGGGAATGTGGTCAGTGATGAATTGGGTAAGATTCTGGAAAAGTTAGCCGATCCCATCGCCAAGCATCGTTTTCAGTCTGTTGCAGAAGTGAGACAACAAGTGGAAGGAAAATCATCTAAACTTCCTTCTCGCCCAAATATTCAAAATAAAACTCCTTCTCGCCCAAGTATTCAAACTCAGCCTTTTGAATTTGAAACGGCTACCATAACGGTAACAAGTAAAGGTTTTTTCGGGATAGGGAAAAGCTATGATATTAACCGCAGTCGGGGACGTGCGGAGTTTTTTACAGAAGACTTGGGTAATGGTGTAGTTATAGATATGGTGGCAATTCCTGGGGGTAAATTTCTCATGGGTTCGCCAGAAAATGAGCCAAGACGAAGTGACAGTGAAAGTCCCCAGCACAGCGTCACCATTCAACCTTTTTTTATGGGGAAATTTCCCGTCACTCAAGCTCAATGGGCAGTCGTTGCGGCTTTTGATAAGGTGAAAATTAATTTAAATCCCGACGACCAATCTGAGTTTAAAGGTGCTAATCGACCTGTAGAAACGGTTTCTTGGTACGATGCTGTGGAGTTTTGCGCCCGACTATCTCAAAGGACTGGAAAAACCTATCGCTTACCCAGTGAGGCTGAATGGGAATATGCTTGTCGGGCGGGAACGACTACGCCGTTTTATTTTGGTGAAATAATTACCACAGATTTGGCAAATTACGACGGCAATTACACCTATGGTCTTGCCCCAAAGGGTGAATATCGAGAACAAACAACCGATGTGGGAAAATTTCCTGCCAACCCCTTTGGTTTATTTGATATGTGTGGTAATATATGTGAATGGTGTCGGGATGAGTGGCACGGATATTATAGTAATAATCCACCCAGAGACGGTAGCGCCTGGTTAATTGGTAATCATAATAAATATCTGCTGCGCGGTGGTTCGTGGAACTCCTACCCTTCCTGCTGCCGTTCTGCCAGTCGCGGCTACAACTTCCCAGTCCACGCGTGCAGCCTTATGGGTTTTCGGGTTGTCTATAGTGGTGCCTCGGCGAGGATACTTTAGCCCTATGCACTCTGCTCTTTTTTCTTTGCCCTTCTTCCCGTCTCGCGCTTGGCGCGATCAAATATTTTTTTAATTTTTTGGATGAGTAGTTAACATAATACACACCCTACTGAGGATTTCTTTCTTTGCGTCCTTTGCGTCTTGGCGGTTCGTTTCTCTTTAACCCAACTTTTCAAATAAATCAGCTAACACCACATTAGAAAACAAAAACCCTTGGGGATCAGATAAACGCAACCTTCCCCCAACTACTTCCACCCAACCCTTGTCTAAATAAGGCTGTAAACATTGGTGAATCTCTTTTACCTTTCCTTCCCCAAACTTCTGCGCCAACATTGCCAAACTCACACCTTCAGCCAAACGTAACCCTAACATTAAAGTTTCTAATAATACCTCTCCTGGTGGTGTCACTTCGCAATCAATTACACCTCCAGCTTTCACCCACTGGTAATATTCCTGAGTTTTGCGCGGACGAGTAAAGCGTTTTCCATCTGTGTAACTGGCCGCACCCATCCCAAATGCATAATAAGGGCGGTTTTCCCAATACACTCGATTATGCTGACATTGATGACTGGGAAGGGCATAATTAGAAATTTCGTAATGTTCATAACCTGCACTTGTCAAAACTTGTTGCGCTGTTTCGTACATTTTGACTGTGGTTTCATCCGTTGGTAATGGCTGATCCCCAGGTTTGTAATAACGACCGAAAGCTGTTCCTGCTTCTATGGTAAGGTCATATATAGATATGTGAGTAGGCATCAGCTTGACAGCTTGATTTAAAGAATCTTGCCATTGTTCTAAAGACTGATGCGGTAAACCTGAGATTAGGTCTAAGCTAAATTCGGCAATTTCGACTTGGTGAATTAAGTCTACAGATGTGAGAATGTTTTCAACAGTGTGAGATCGCCCCGCAAGCTGCAATAATTCTGGTTGAAACGCCTGTACACCCAAACTAACCCGATTCACCCCCGCGCTACAGTAGCCAGATAGATGTGCTAAGTCAAAGGTTCCTGGGTCTACTTCCATAGAAATTTCTGCACCAGCCACAATCCCCAAATGTTTTTCTAGGGTTGCTAATATCCGTTGTAACTGTTCTATTGAAAGTAAAGAAGGAGTACCACCACCAAAAAAAATTGTTTTCAGAGGTTCACCAGTACCCCCCGTCATGGCAATTTCTTGACAGAGTACCTCAACATATTGAGAGATTGTACCAGATGTTTCTCCCCGGAGGCGATCGCCCACCACAAAAACCGGAAAATCACAATAAAAACACCGCCGTCGGCAAAAAGGAATGTGTATATAAGCAGAACTAGCAATCCCAAAACTATTAACTTGGTGATTCATTGTGAGCCAGAATTAAATAACTCAACTAAAAACTAGAAACAGGCAAAATAAGTAATTTTTTCCAAATTTTTATCGTTTAACAACAAAATCATGAAAAATATTAAGAGAAATGACTTTGGTTATAATATTTGCAGATATTCCCTGCTGCAACGCCTAGTGTAAGTCAATATTGATTAATCACTCTTACCGATGAAAAATACTTGACTTTATAGGGTCACATAATCGCAGGAAAACCACAAAACTATGCTTGATGCCATTATCATTATCTCATTCATCCTCGCTGCTGCGGGAATAGGGTTCTATAGCATTGAACTACTACCCGATGGTTCCCTAGATGGGGTAACAAATTTAGACGCTTTACGCCTAGTTGTTGCCGTATTTGCCTCTATTATTGGCGGCGCAGTCGGTTTAAGTTTCCAAACGTCCTATCGGCGCTTAGAAGCACAAGTCCGAGAAATGCCCCTAGAAATGATTTTAACTCGTGCCATTGGCTTGGTAATTGGGTTATTGTTAGCTAACTTAATGTTAGCCCCATTATTCTTGCTCCCTATCCCCACAGATTTTGGCTTTATTAAGCCATTGGTAGCAGTTGTTGGCAGTATTATCCTGGCTGTGACGGGGATGAATTTAGCAGACACCCACGGACGCGGTTTATTAAGATTCATTAATCCCAACACCGTAGAGACAATGGTAGTGGAAGGGACGCTAAAACCTGCCAATACTAAAGTTTTAGACACTAGTTGCATTATTGATGGGCGCATAGAATCCCTACTGGAAACCGGATTTCTCGAAGGACAAATTTTAGTCCCGCAGTTTGTCTTGCAGGAATTGCAACAAGTCGCCGATGCGAGTAAAGATCAAAAGCGGGTACGGGGACGGCGGGGATTAGAAATCCTTAACCGGATTAAACAAGAGTACCCAGACCGGATTTTAATTCACCCCGTTGACTACGAAGATACAGCCACAGTAGATGCTAAACTAGTGCGCTTTGCCCAAGAAATTAACGGTACACTACTGACTAATGATTACAACTTATCGAAAGTCGCCAGTGTGCAGAAAGTCCCTGTTTTAAATGTCAATGACTTAGTGAATGCTGTGCGTTCTACTTACTTGCCCGGTGATAATCTTGACTTGAAGATTCTCAAGGAAGGCAAAGAACCCAGTCAAGGAGTGGGCTACCTAGATGATGGCACAATGGTTGTGGTGGAAGAAGGTAGAAATTATGTCGGTGGTGAAGTTCGGGTAGTGGTGACAAGTGCTTTACAAACCACCGCCGGACGGATGATTTTTGCTAAACCCCAAGCTTCAGCTTTGGCGTGAGGGTCAATGTCAGGTAAAAATCGAGTTAAGTTGTGCGATCGGTGTAGTCAATCTGCACCGATTTTGTTTAGGGTGAAGTGGGAAAAAGCAGGTAACTGGATTTTTGTGTGTCGTCAATGTTGGGTGGGTGTGAGTGAAAATAACCCATTTTATGTTTACGGTGGGACTTGGAAAGCGCTTAAAAAATAAATAGATACCTATGACAGACTCTGGTTCTCACAATATTTCTAAATTACTCTCCATAACTCAAACTGCCCAGATACTTGGTATAACTCGTCAACGAGTACATGACTTAATCAAGAATGAACAGATCATAGCTTCCAAACTAGGGCGTTATTACTACATAGAAGTTGCTGAAGTTGAGAGATATAAAAATCTGCCTACAGGAAAACCTTATCAACCCCGTAGTACAACTTCTGGTGGCAACTCTGTTGACAATAGTAAATAGAGTATATAAACTCAAGCTAAAGCACTAAAGGTGAAATTAATGCTTCCTTAATTGGCTTGACACCATTACCATGCCTTGTGGGGTTAATTTTAAAGCTCGATGTACCAGGCGGATGCACAATTAGAGAGATAGCATCACGGATTTCACTGCGAATAATAGACCAATCATTTGATTCTTCAAAATCCCCAGCACTAATTAAAGATATTTCTTGAGCAATTTTCATTAAGAATAAAAAATCCTCAAACGTTTACGTAAAAATTTGTTTGAATATTTGTAGTCAGAATAAACAATAACTAGTTGATGAATACAATACAATATTAAAAGGGCAGGCGAGATGCCCACCCTATGCTTAGGAATCTTGTAAGACTGTCTTGGATACCATGCGCGTTTTTTTCAGGTCTGCTTCCGAAAGTTTTTCTCCGGCTTGCAGCCGGGTGGCGGAGGTTTGTAACACTGTGGCTGCGGCTTGATCTCCGATTTGTAAGGCTGTGTTAGCAGCAGTTTGTAACATTGTAGCAGCCCCGGTGCGATCGCCCTGTTGCAGTTTGGTTTCTGCTAACTGAGTTTGTCGATATTTAGCTAATGTCAATGTAGATTGCTGCACTAAGGAATTGAGTGCAGGTTGATAATCTCTGACGATATCTGCATATATCGGTACCATTGGTGAAACTAAGTTTTGTTGATTTCCAAAGGGATCATCGTAGCGAATTTGTAAATGTCCAATCACCTGTTTACCTTCTGGTAATTGTCCCAGATAAATATTAGCTAAAACCACCCTTTGTATATCTTGCATCAAATCACCCAAGCGCACGGCAAAGCCGCCATGAGTTTCTGTTTCTACTGGTAACTCAATGGTGTCTGGGGAAACTTGGGCTATGGGTTTAAATTCTGCGAGGCGGACATCAGGAACTAAAGATAGCAACAGGTAGGCATTAGTGAGCCGCACAGACTGAATCCGCCGCAATAAATGCTGAAATTGATCCACTGCTTGTTCTGGACTTTCAATGTAGGCTAAAGTCCCGCCTCCTGCATCGGCAATTTTTTCTAATAGATCCTGATTCCAATCATTACCAAAACCCAAAGTATTGATAGTCAGGTTGATTTTAGTGGCTTTATGTGCTAGTTGTAAACAGCGTTGATTGTCATCTTTGCCAATTTGCAATTTCCAAATCCGTAAGCCAGTTTCCCCATGACCATCTGTGAGCAGAAATGCTTGGGAAACAGCGCCTTTTGTCCCTTTCATTAGTTCTGTGATTCCCATCTGTAAGCCTTCGGCTATGGATGTGCCGCCGCTAGCCTTGAGTTTCTTGTGAATCTGGGCTTTAATGCTTTCCAGGTTCTGTACTGTTTGGTTGGGGATAATCACTTCAGCAGACCCAGCAAAAGCTACAACCGCAATACGATCCCCTGGCTGTAGCCTGTCTAATAATTGCTCTACTGCCTGAATTACTGTGGTGATGGCTTTACCATGCATGGAACCACTCTTATCCAGAATTAAGCAGAGGTTCAATGGTAAATGCTGGTGCAATTCATCAGGAACCGCCGAAATTGAAATAGATAGTTGACGTTGGTTGCTCGCTTGAGCCGCATCAACATTAGTATCATTTAAGGCACAGAGCAATTGAACTTTCATTGGGGAGGAGTATCTTGCAACACGGTTTTGGAGACAATTCTGGTTTTCTTGCGATCGCTCTCGGATAAGTCACCACCGGATTGGAGTTGAGTGGCAGAGGTTTGTAACACTGTGGCCGCGCCTTGATCCCCCATTTGCAGAGCAGTTTTAGCGGCAGTTTGCAGCATTGTGGCCGCCCCGGCGCGATCGCCCTGCTGTAATTTTGCCTCAGCTAACTGGGTTTGTCTGTATTTAGCTAATGCCAAAATCGACTTCTGCACACGAGAATCTATCTGTGGTTGATAAGCCGGGGTGACATTGGCATATACTGAAATTTTGTCAGTCAATAAACCCATTTTATTTTGAGCCGGGTCATCGTAGCGAACTTGCACATCAGCGATCGCCTGTCTACCTTCTGGCAACTGTCCCAGATAAATATTAGCCAATATCACCCTTTCTGCATCTTTCATTAAATCACCCAAGCGCACAGCAAAGCGTCCATCTGCTTCTTGCTGCATAGGGATCTCAATCGTCTCTGGGGCAACCTGGGCAATGGGTTTGAGTTCTGCTAGGCGGATATAAGGTTTCAGGGAAATCAGCAAATAAGCATTCGTTAATCCCACCGTTTGCACCCGGCTAAACAAGCGGTTAAACTCATCTGCGGCTTGTTCCGGTTTTTGAATGTGGGACAAACTACCTAAGCCAGCATCAGCGATTTTTTCTAAAATATCTTGATTCCATTTGTCACCAAATCCTAACGTGTTTAAAGTCAAATTATAGCCAGTGGCCAGTTGAGCCAATTTCAAACAGCGTTGGTTATCTCCGTGTTCGTTTTCCCCATCGGTTAATAAAAAGGCTTGAGAAACAGTTTCTTTTTTGCCCTTAGCTAATTCCTCAATTCCCACACGCAAACCTTCATCAATAGCCGTCCCACCGTCTGCTGATAAACTTTTAATTTGTTTTTTAATTTGATCTGGGTTGGTAACGGCTTGATTATTCACCAAGACCTTAGCACGGTGATCAAAAGCCACAACACTCAGGCGATCGCCCGGCTTAAGTCTATCCACCAAACCAATGGCCGCTTGCTTCACAGTCTCCAGAGGTTGTCCATGCATCGAACCACTGTGATCGAGAATTAAGCATAAATTCAGAGGGACATGACTATCTGTAATTTCTGCGATCGCGGAAATCGATATTGACAACTGACGTTGACTGCTGGGTTGATGCGCGTCCAAATTACCATCATTCAAGATAGGCTGCAAATTGACCTTCATAACCTAAAATTCCTAGTTAGCATATCTATATAAATAACTTCAAACCGCCACATCAGCACTACGGAAAAATTAGGGAGTAGGGAGAAGAGGCAGGGGGCAGGGTGCAGGGAGCAGGGGAGAAGAGGCAGGGGGGCAGGGGGCAGGGTGCAGGGGGGAAAAGATTGTAACTTCCCAATCCCCAGTTCTCATTCCCCAGTTCTCATTCCCCAATCCCCAGTCCCTAATCCCCAGTCCCCAATCCCCAGTCCCCAATCCCCAATCCCCAATCCCCAGTCCCCATTCCCCTAATTAGCGAGAAATCCACACTTGATGTGCGCTAGCATCGCGTTAGGATGTATTACAGTTAACGGCGTAGTTTCAGGCGATCAGTTGCTATGGACAATTCCCCAATCAAGGCTGTGCAAGCCCCTTATCAAGGTGATAGTTTTTACCGGACACCGCCGCCAGATTTACCTTCCTTATTAATGAAGGAACGAATTGTATATCTGGGAATGCCATTAGTGCCTGCGGTTACGGAATTAATTATCGCCGAATTGCTTTATTTACAGTCCGAAGATCCCGAAAAACCCATCAAAATCTACATCAACTCCACGGGTACTTCCGGATACAGTGGCGAACCAGTTGGCTTTGAAACCGAAGCCTTCGCCATCTATGACACCATGAAATACATCAAGCCTCCCATCCACACCATTTGCATTGGTTCGGCAATGGGTATGTCTGCCATGATACTCAGTGCAGGTACAAAAGGTTGCCGCGCTAGTTTGCCCCACTCCTCTATTATCCTGCATCAACCAAAAAGCTTCGCCCAAGGTCAAGCAACGGATATTCAAATTCGGGCAAGGGAAGTTCTGATCAACAAAACTTCCTTAGTTGATATTCTGGGTAAAACTACCGGACAAGCACCCGAAAAAATTACCAAGGACATGGATCGTCTGTTATACATGACTCCTTATGAAGCGAAGGAATATGGTTTGATTGACCGAGTTTTTGAGAAAGAAGAACTTGCCAATCCCCCATTACCTGCCAGTGTTCTCTAAGAACTGTGGATAGTCATTATCCTTGGGGAAATTTACCCATAACTAATGACTCATAACTAAATTACACACGGAGTAACGAAGATGCCTATAGGTGTTCCTAAAGTTCCTTACCGGATGCCCGGAGGACAATATACAGATTGGATTAGTATTTATGATCGTCTCTACCGGGAACGGATTATTTTCTTGGGACGAGATGTTGATGACGAAATTGCTAACCAAATTATTGCCGTCATGCTGTATCTGGATTCCGATGATCCAGGTAAGGATATTTATTTATACATAAATTCCCCTGGTGGTATGGTGACTTCCGGCATGGCAATTTTTGACACCATGCAACATATCAAATCAGATGTGGTGACAATTTGTGTAGGTTTAGCCGCCTCAATGGGATCATTCCTCCTAGCAGCCGGCACCAAGGGTAAACGCATGGCATTACCCCATTCTCGGATTATGATTCACCAGCCCTCTGGTGGGACTCGTGGACAAGCTAGCGATATCGAAATTGAAGCTAGAGAAATTCTGCGAATCCGTCACCAGCTTAACGGTATTTATGCTGAAAAGACTGGTCAGGATATATCGAAGATTGAAAAAGACATGGATCGGGACTTTTTCATGTCTGCTGCTGAAGCTAAGGAATACGGTTTGATTGACCGTGTAATTGAAGAACGTCCGTAATATCACGGGTATTAGGGGTAAAAAATCGCAAATTTACTCCTTCCCCATTTCTCAAACAAATTTTTAAACTCCCCCGATTATGAAAATCAGCCTAGCTAAATTTTCCTAGTCGGGTTTTTTTGTTCAACTTTAAATTTTTATATCAAGTCCGTTTTAATACTTAGGGTTTGCGGCTACCCAATCCCCAATCCCCAGTCCCCAATCCCCAATCCCCAGTCCCCAATCCCCAATCCCCAGTCCCCAGCTATATCTTCCATTAGATAGATCAAGACATTGATCATGTCGTCTCGTTAGTCAGATGTCATCTCACGTATAGCTTTTTAGGATCAATTAAGGAATCAGAGCAAAACTTGAGCAAAATCTTAACCTTTGTTGAGGGCGATCGCTCTACAATATCGTTTCTGAGACAAATATCAGGAGAAAACCACCATGCTATTTCAAAATCGCACAATAGCAGGTCAAATGTTAGTTGAGAAATTAACAAACTATACCAATCGCTCAGATGTAATTGTATTAGGTCTTCCCAGGGGTGGTGTACCCGTCGCCTTTGAAGTTGCTCAAGCATTAAAGGCTCCCTTAGATGTGCTGGTGGTGCGGAAACTGGGTGTACCTGAGCAAGAAGAATTAGCAATGGGTGCGATCGCAGTTGGTGGCGTGCGGATTATTAATCAATATATTATTAACTCATTGAAGATATCAGAAGAAAAAATTGCCAGAGTAGCGGCGCAAGAAGAACGAGAATTAGAACGTCGGGAACACCTTTATCGGGGCGATCGCCCTTTCCCTGATTTACAAAAACGCACAGTCATCTTAGTCGATGATGGTTTAGCCACAGGTGCAACTATGTGGGCCGCCGTGGCTTCTGTACGACGACAACACCCAGCCCGCATCATCATTGCTGTACCCGTAGCCGCTCCAACCACTTGTCGAAAATTACAAACTAGAGTAGACGAAATCCTCTGTGTCACCACACCCGAACCCTTCTATAGTGTTGGTCTATGGTACAAAGACTTTCCCCAAACTACAGATGCTCAAGTTCGTGAACTACTAGACAAAGCTCAAATCAACTATCAACTATTGTCCCGATAATTGCCAATTATAGCAACTGCTAAAGAACTGAAGACAAAAAATACCATTCATAGTTGAATTATTCACAACATCATCATAGCTAATACCTGTTTTATATAAAGACGCATAGAAAGAACCCCACGGCCTTCGGCTCCTCCCCTTGGTAAGGGGAGGCTGGGAGGGGTGAAAATAATGTGCAACTTCATATTAATTTGGTATAATATTTAGCTATTCTCCTGGGAACTTAAATGCCTTTCCAGATTTTCAATTCTTTGTCTTTGATGGTTGATTGTCTCTAGATATTTATTCGCCTCATTCTCTAGTTCTGCAACTTTTGCCCTATGTTTAGAAATTTTTAAATTTCGTTGCACCACACTGGGAATTGACACTAATAACCCGATGAGAATCCCAATCCCCAAAGTCCAAATTAGTATAATTGCTAATGAAGCCTGAAAATTAAGATCGAAAAAAGTTACAGCAATAGGAACAGCATTTTGAAATGCAAAAACTACAGCTAATAAGGCGACCAAGACGGCAATAATCGAAAATACCTGCATTGTTAATGATGACCTCTAGCTATAGTGACTAGTTTGGCAATTGTTTTACCCAAAATTCTCAGAACTTAATACAAAATACATCAGTATTAAATTGCGAGTATAATGTTATCATAAATTATTAATCATTGGTAGGTATTTTTAATATGTCTACACTATCTCAAGTTGTCAAGCACAGTGAAGTGTTAAATCGTTTAGTCCTTGACCGTGAAACAGTGGAAGAAGTTGGTCGTGTGTCAAGATTTTTACTAGATAGTCAGGGACAAAGAGTTGTAGGCTTTACCTGTAAATCAGGATTATTGGGTAATCAAAAAAAAACCTTCGCCTGGAAAGAAATTGAAGCCATTGGTGCTGATAGCCTGATAGTTAAACATAAAGACGATCACACCTCAACTATCACCGAATCAATCAACCCAGTCCTGGGTAGTGAAGTGTGGACTAATAATGGTAACAAAGTCGGAAAAATTATCGACTTGCTATTTCATAAAGAAACAGGGGAAGTGGTTAACTATATGTTTTCCCCCAATGGTTGGCAAGGATTAATGGAAGGTACATATTTACTTGCGCCAATTATGATTTCCAGTGTAGGCGATAAGCGCGTTATTGTTTTAGAAAAAGCTGTGGATAATCCTCAGAAGTATCATGAGGGATTGGGTGAAAAATTTACTCAAGCTACAGAATTTGTGCAAGAAGATTACGAACGCACCAAAAAAGATTTAGAAGGTGTGAAACCAGTATTACAAAAAGCTGTTGGTCAGGTTAATTTCAATGAAAAAATTAGTCAAGCTACGGAATTTATCCAAGAAGATTATCAACGCACTAAACAGGAATTAGAAAATGTTAAATCAGGATTTCAGAAAGCTATTGAGAAAGTGAAAGGCAAGGAAAAACCACAGACAGATATAGTAGAAGAAAATATCTCTACTACCGAGACTAAAATACAAGCGGAGTCATCAACATTAACCCCCGAAACTGGCAATTTTGCCGATGAAACCTAAACATCTGTGATCGCAGGGGAGTAGGGAATAGAAAACAGCTTTTTCAGTTGTAAGCGTAAAGCGCAGACTACGCCAACAGAAATCAAATAGGAGTCCTATAGCTCCCCCATTTCCTGAAGAAATCGGGAATACCCTAATAACAGTTGTTAAGTTCAGCTATTTACTGTAATGGGAAAGACATTTGGCTACGAAACAATCATGTTTAATGAAATCACCGCCTCACAATCGCAGCAGGCGGTTTTTTATTATACTGAAAGGCTTTTTCCCTACTCCCCACTCCCTAGCTATATCACCAGCACAAAAACCAATCAATTCCAATGCAACATGAAGAATGCAGCCAATTTGTCATAAATTTTGCTAAAAATATGCCTAATTTATCTATTTAGTACCCCAAAGATATAGAAGAGATAGACACTTGAATGGTGATAATTAACTATATGTATTTTCAATAGATACTCTACTGCTCAGTTGTAAACTATCTTCATCTAAATTACTTATGGGAATAAAACTTACAGAAGATACACTGATCAGATTTCATTTGCTTGAATAGCTATATTGATAGGAATAAAATTCACTCTTTGGGATTATGCCTAGTAAATTCATTGATGTTAGGGAATATACTGTCCGCGCTCATAAAAGACAGATTCATACTCGTGTTTTCCATTTTGTCTGTAAGCAGTGTGACCAAACTACACAACGGGAAACTTTTGGCCCCCGTCCATTATATTGCGAACAATGCCGACCACCGCAAGCACCTAAAAAATCCCATCAGTCATCTCAAAAAGCCAAACCTAGAGCCATGACTTACAAAAGTGATATTGATTTAGGATGATTTCTAGTTTGATGAATAACCTATTACCATTAGAAACCCCGGAAGCCTTTCTATCTCCACTATTAGAGTTACGAGACTACTATGCTAGCCTCGTTAAAGAGTATGAAAGCCTATACACACAGGCACGTGAACAGCTTGATCATGTAGATGCTTTATTATCTCATTCCTCTACTTCTTCAGATAATTATTCCCATCTGAAAAATGTTAAGATGCTACCAGAGGTGTGTGCTTCATATAAAGAAGATTCTTTGTTATCTACACCTGATCAAACCCTGAATGGTGCTAACAATTCTCCACCTCAAGAGTCAGAAAAGATTCCCGAAACGCCAAAATCGGCGAGATATTTAGACAGGGAAGATGAATCTCAAAAATTCCCAGATATTCCCATGTTACCTGAGTATAAATCTCAAAGTCGCATGACAGCTATTAAATATCTGTTACAGTCGCATATTGGTACTGTTTGTCATATAGATTTTATTGTGCGATCGCTGTATGGAGATTTAGAGCCAACAATTTTTAAAGTAGTCAAAGCTAGAGTTCAATCCTCCCTCACACAGGGTAGAGAAAAGGGTGCTTGGTGGGGTATCCCAGACGAGCCTGGCTGTTATACTCTGGATTTAAGTTTAGTCACTTCTAACCACACTAAACGTTACTCTCATACTGGGAAATCCCACACCAAGAAACAGCAGACAATTTCCCAGACAAATTCCATCCCCATGTTGCCAGAATTTGAGGGTAATTTTCTCATAGATGCTCTTTCTGATTTCTTAGAAAAACATTCAGGAACAGTTTTTAGCGTGGCGGAAATCATTACCGGCATTTATGGAGAACTAGATGATCCGCAAGTACGAGAAGTGAAAACTAAGGTACTGAATGAACTATCCAGAGGCTATCGTACCGGGCGATTTTCTAGAGTTCCTGACAAAATTGGCTTCTATACTTGGGACTCAAAGTTGATGTTAGCGGTCAGCCGAGGGAGATAAGGGGGATGAGGGGGAAAATAGTTGATTTTTTCCCTGCTCCCCTAGATTGTTACCCAATCTTCTCGCCGCATCTCGTAAACTACCACCTCATTTCCTAAAATTACCGCCTTCCCTTGCAATTTTTGCCCTAACTTCTGGGCGACTCCTATAGAAGCAATATTCTCTGGAAAAATCAAACTAATCAGATGGGACTGCTTTAACTCATGAAAAGTATATTCTATGGCGGCCTTTGCACCTTCTGTAGCCAAGCCACGTCCCCAATAAGCCCGTCTTGACACTCCTCAGCCTAAAGGTATGAGGATTCTTGCTTCATCCGTCCGAACTAGAAACCTGAATATAAAATATTCAAATCTCCCCGTTTGGATACGTCCACAAGCATACACGGACTGCCCGACCGCGTTTGAAACGATTTCTGGAATTTTTGCTTTACTCCCACATTTATACAAGATTTAGGATTTATACTACCAGGGTTCCGGATCAGGAGTCGTCCGCTTGACCTACTTCGTTTTTTATTTGTGCGCTTTACCGCTAAAAACATAATATCACCAAAGCCGTCCTATAAGGACGGGGCTTTAAACCCAAATTTTCGGTAAACTCCAACCAATTTCAAACCCCGGCCACCCCTCTGGTTGCCAGCAGCCAATCCGGCCAATCATTTCACCACTTTGCCTTTCCTCAACAGCCCACATCCCATAACCCCGCAGTTCCCAATGACCAATAATCATGGCCATATTTCGCCAAGAATCTTCACGAGATAGGGGTTTTCCTGTACCAATGTAGCGCATGACTTCCGGATCACCGCACATTTGCGCGTAAGCGTCAATGTCTGCTGCACGAAATCCGCGCATAATCAGACGTGGGGTGTCGAGTTGAGGAATTAGCATTTACACAAAAGAAATAACTTAGTCTTTTAAAATCATATATTTTTTAGAGTCAAAACTAATTAAGCCTTCTTGTTGTAATTTGCCCATCAATCGGGTGATTGTCACTCTAGTAGAACAGCAAGCGCTAGCAATATCTTCATGAGTTAAGCGCACACTTAAGCGAGTTCCTTCTGCTACTGTTTCGCCAATTTGGTCTTTTAAGAATAGCAATAAATTGTATAGTCTTTCCTCAACCCTTCGTTTACCAGCAATCACTAAAAATGCTTCTGTTTGTTGTAACCTTTGATTGATTTTTGGTAACAAGATATGGCTCAACATAGGGTTTAATGCAGAAGTGTTGAATGTTAAGAAAGAGGTGATAAAAATAACCCAAAATATGGT
>NZ_CAWUOL010000022.1:0-58911 GCF_963923915.1 Nodularia chucula CCY0103
CCACCTTTTTTGGTTGGAAACTCGCTCTAGGCCTACTTGTGTGTACACCGTAGCGCAAGCGAGGAGGGGAGGTAAAACTTATCCCTCTTCCTTTTTCCCCTCTTCCTTAGTGATCTTCGCGCCCTTCGTGGTATGCGCTGCGCGCACGCTACGCTAACGTAAAAAAAAACTATGAAATACGTCAACGAATTTCGAGAACCAGAAAAAGCCCTAGCCCTAAGCAACCAAATAAACCAACTCTGTAACCAAATAAAACATCCTCTCAAACTCATGGAAATATGCGGAGGACATACCCACTCAATCTTTAAATACGGAATAGAAGACATTCTTCCCGACAACCTAGAACTCATCCACGGGCCTGGTTGTCCAGTATGCGTCATGCCAAAAGGGAGATTAGACGATGCGATCGCCATATCCCAAAATCATAACGTCATCCTCACCACATTTGGCGACACCATGAGAGTACCTGGTTCCACCACCAACCTCCTCCAAGCCAAAGCCACAGGCGCAGATATCCGCATGGTTTACTCCCCATTAGATAGCCTACAAATCGCCAGAGACAACCCCGACAAAGAAATAGTCTTCTTCGCCCTCGGCTTTGAAACCACCGCCCCCAGTACCGCCCTTACCATCTTGCAAGCAGCAGCCGAAAACATCACCAACTTTAGTATGTTTTCCAACCACGTCCTAGTAATACCCGCCCTCCAAGCCCTACTAAATAACCCAGATTTACAACTAGATGGATTTATCGGCCCTGGTCATGTCAGCATGGTAATTGGTACAGAACCCTATCAATTTATCGCCCAAAAATATCATAAACCCATAGTAGTTTCCGGCTTTGAACCATTAGATATCCTGCAATCAATTTGGATGATATTAAAACAGCTAGTAGAACACCGTTGCCAAGTAGAAAACCAATATAATAGATTAGTAGAACCAGCCGGAAACCTCATAGCATTGCAAGCCATGAACCAAGTATTTGCAGTGCGAGAAAACTTTGATTGGCGAGGCTTAGGGGAAATACCAGAATCAGGCTTAAAAATTCGGACTGAATATGCCAAATTTGATGCCGAACAGAAATTTATTATTCCTAACTTAAAAGTAGCCGACCACAAAGCCTGTAAATGCGGAGAAATTCTCAAAGGAGTTTTAAAACCTTGGGAATGCAAAGTATTTGGTATAGCTTGCACACCAGAAACACCCATTGGCAGCTGCATGGTTTCCTCCGAAGGTGCGTGTGCAGCCTACTACAAATATGGACGACTTTCCACCATTAGTAAAAAAGCCCAAAAACTAGCTTTATCTAAGTAAACACACATACTCTCTAACTCCCCTCCTCGCTTGCGGGGAGGGGCTGGGGGTGGGGTTATTTACAAACTAGGAGAAAAATATATGCCATTCATCACCGTACAAATAGCCAAAGGTCACTCCATCGAAAAAAAACGCCAACTAGTCAAAGCCCTCACAGATACACTCATTGAAACCTTGGGTTCCAACCCAGAATGGATAACCATACATATTGACGAATTTGAGCGAGAAAATTGGGCTGTAGGCGGTCAATTACATATAGATAAACATAGCGGTAGACATAAAGAAAAAGGCATCTAAACTTTCTTCTTTCTCTCCTTCTTCGCGCACTTTGTGTCCTTTGCGGTTCGTTTTTTAATATGAATATTTCCCCCAAACACCCAACCCCAAATCCTTTACTGCAAAAAATCGGCAAACCCCAAAAAAGTAAGGTGAGAGACACCCATATTACCCTCGCCCACGGTAGCGGTGGTAAAGCCATGCGCGATTTAATTGCAGATATCTTTGTTAGTAGCTTTGATAATCCAATTCTCTCTCAATTAGAAGACCAAGCCAGCTTAAACTTAGCTAGTCTCACACAACAAGGAGATAGACTAGCATTTACAACAGATTCTTATGTTGTAGACCCCTTATTTTTTCCCGGTAGTGATATTGGCGAATTAGCAATTAATGGCACTATTAATGATTTAGCCGTCAGTGGTGCTAAACCTTTATATCTCACTTGTAGCGTTATTATAGAAGAAGGATTACCAGTAGAAACTTTGCGGCGTGTCGTTACTAGTATGAAATTAGCAGCCCAAAAAGCTGGCGTGCAAATTGTCACAGGTGACACCAAAGTTGTCCAACGGGGTGCTGCTGATAAGCTGTTTATTAATACTACAGGTATTGGAGTAATTCCTCCAGGAATTAACATTTCCGCCCATAATATTCAAGTGGGAGATGTAGTAATTACTAATGGGGAATTGGGAAATCATGGTGCAGCAATTTTAATCGCCCGTGGAGAATTAGCATTAGAAACTAATGTGGAAAGTGACTGTCAACCTTTGCATAGTTTAGTAGAAAATATCCTTAGTGTTTGTCCTCAAGTTCACGCCATGCGCGATGCGACACGGGGCGGTTTAGCTACGGTTTTAAATGAATTTTCCCTCAGTTCTGGTGTGGGTATTCGTCTCGATGAAGAATCTATCCCTGTGCGGGAAGAGGTGAAAGGTGTTTGTGAAATACTAGGTTTAGATCCTTTGTATTTGGCGAATGAGGGTAACTTAGTGGTGGTGGTGGGAGGTGAATATGCAGAAACTGTTTTATCAGCGATGAAGTCTCATTCTGCGGGGAAGGATGCTTGTGTGATTGGTGAGGTTATTGCTTCTCCTCCAGGGGTTGTTTTGTTAAGAACGGCTTTTGGAACTGAAAGAATTGTAGATATGTTGGTAGGTGAACAATTACCGAGAATTTGTTGATTGTTTTGGAGTAACGAACCGCAAAGTACGCAAAGTACGCCAAGGAAGAGAGGGAAGAAAAGGGTTGTAAGGATTGAATAATTTATATGCATGAATTAGGTATTACGCAAAATATTGTGGCTATTGTTAGCGAACACGCCCAAGGTGCAAAGGTGCAACGTGTGGTGTTAGAAGTTGGCAAACTTTCGGCGATTTTACCTGATGCTATTCAGTTCTGTTTTGATATCTGTACTCAAGGTACTGTTTTGGTGGGGGCGATATTAGAAATTAGGGAAATTCCCGGTTTAGCACGATGTCGTGACTGTGGTGCAGAAATACCTTTAGATAAACCTTTTGGTATATGTAGCTGTGGTAGTGTGCAGTTAGATTTGATAACTGGTGAAGAACTGAAAATTAAGGAAATAGAAATAGAGTAATTATGTGTGTAACTTGTGGTTGTTCTGATGATGCTGAAAGCACAATTACTAATTTAGAAACTGGTGAGGTTGAACACAATCACCATGATCATACTCATACTTTACCTGATGGAACTGTAATCACTCATTCTCATCATCATGAGTCTCACCATGAAGCGTCTCAAGTTCATGCGAAAATTCATCATACAACTATATCTTTAGAGCAAGATATTTTAGCGAAAAATAATTTGATCGCCGCCGAAAATCGGGGATGGTTTAAAGGACGCAATATTTTAGCTTTGAATTTAATGAGTTCTCCTGGTTCGGGTAAAACTACTCTGTTAACGCGGACTATTCATGATTTAAAGCATCAGTTACCTATTAGTGTAATTGAAGGCGACCAAGAAACAGCTAATGATGCCCAAAAGATTCGGGAAACAGGCTGTAAGGTTGTGCAGATTAATACGGGTACTGGTTGCCATTTGGAAGCTGCTATGATTGACAGGGGTTTACAACAATTGAACCCGCCTCTCAATTCGGTGGTGATGATTGAAAATGTCGGAAATTTGGTTTGTCCGGCTTTGTTCGATTTGGGAGAACAGGCTAAGGTGGTGATTCTCTCGGTGACTGAGGGTGAAGATAAGCCGATTAAATATCCCCATATTTTCCGCGCTAGTGAAATTATGATTCTTACTAAGGTTGATTTATTGCCTTATGTACAGTTTGATGTCCAAAAATGTCTAGATTATGCGCGACAGGTTAATCCCCAAATTCAAATTTTTCAGGTTTCTGCTACTACTGGCACTGGTTTAGACGCTTGGTATAAGTGGTTATCTGCATCTGTTTAATTTGTTCAAGTAGGTAGGGGAGAAAATTTACAACTATAGGATTCATATTTAATTTATGAAACACAAGTAGTGGACTGACAAGCCTAAAATAGTGCATAAACATAAATATTGTGGGGTGGGCTACTGGTTCCCCCAGAACAGGCAAGATGCCTGTTCCACAAGAGAAACATAATGCATCATTTTAAGCTTGCCACACCCTACATATACTTAGATTTTTTCAATAGTCAAATCGGATTCCTATTATGTCATTGCCAAGTTAAATAAGTGGAGTGAAGCATAAGGCTAAAGTAATAATGCTTCTACTTATACCCAGAGCCTCGACTTTTTAGATAAGTTGGGGTTTTATGATGTAACCCTTCAATAAACAATAAATTACTGCTTTATGCAATCCCTCTATGGACTAATGAATAAATTATTTTTTTTATCAAGAATAAATAGTGCATATTCTTCCTTGACTGGGAATGGATTAATTTTAGAGTAGGTATTTCAGGTTTTAATTAGCAAATCTATAATTTAACACCAAAAATCATTATGGTCAATATAATTAATCGTGTCACTAATAAAGGAATTATTACTTACATTATTCAATTTCTCGCATCTAGTAACTTAAAAATTGACGATGGTAGCACTGATGAATTATTTAAATTTGATGATGTACTTGATAGCACAGGAATAGGAAAAAACATAGTTAAGGAGTTAAGAAAAATTCCGGAGATAAACATCTTATTTGAAGAACGCTGGCTACCTGCACCCTTCAATTTAGATGAATTAATCCAGCTTCCAGAGGGAACTTTAGGTCATATTTATGCTCATAAAATTAAGTTCCAAGGCTATAATCCCTATTTCTACAAGACGGTTCCTGTTGTTGATGATATCTCTTATCTCAAGATGCTTACTAGAACTACCCATGATTTTTATCATTTAGTTGGTGGATTTGATACTGATCAAATTGGTGAAGCTGGCTTACAAGCTTTCTTTCTAGCTCAAACACCTATGCCTCTCAGTGCTATTATTGTTAGTCTGGTTTTGTTAAAAGTTACTTTTTATCAACCCAATAAACTGGAATCTTTTATGGTGGAAATTTTCCGTGGTTATAATTTAGGTTCTCAAACTCCAAGTAAGTTTATTGCTCAAAAATGGGATCAATATTGGGATATGCAGTTATGTGATGTTCGGGAAAAGTTGGGGATGAAGTTTGTTTGATATGTGACGATGATCATAATTATGTCACCCCACCCCCAAACCCTCCCTGCAAGGGAGGAGGGGAGTAAAATATTTGCTGTGAAAGGGTTTGCGATTAAAGCCAATCTCGATAAGCGGAAATTTCATGAACGCTAATTTCAAATGGCGCTCCTTTTCCAAAGGGAGGATAAACGCGGATTTTAGCGTCGCTGGTAAATCTCTCTAATCTATTGCCTAGTTGGGGAATATTGCTGACTATATGCCAGTAGGATACTATGTCAGGGCAGTCAATAATTAGCATCAGGGTTGTGCTATTGTGGGTGAAATACCACTGACAGTTTGATAATAAGACTTGCGTAATGCGATCGCAAGCTTGAAAAAAGCATCTGCCAGTAGAACGCTCAAATTCTAAAAGCAGCATTCCATCCTGTTTCGTCACCTTTGTAGGTGGCAAATCGTCGGGAGGAAGCAGATGTAATTTAGACATAATTTTGCACCTCTTGGTTGTAGCGCTGCAAACTATCTAAGTTATTTTGCAAAACTAAAGATACGGGTTTGAGTGCTAATGTGCCGAGATTTAACTCGTCCTGAAATGTTTTGATTTTGTCACGACAAGTCCTCACATTACCAATAATTGAGTTCTCAATTAAATAGTCTTCATCAAAACAAATGTTTGTACGGTCAAATGGTTTCTGATTGGGATTGGAGCTATTTTGCATAATGTAAGCCGAGTTGGCTTGCATTTTTTGGCTGAATTGGCGAATAAATGGTAAGGCTTCACTTACTGCTTCTTCGGAGGTTTTACCTACATAAAAGAAACGTGCCAATACAAATTTTTCGGAACCACTAGTATTTAAGGCTCGATATTTGGCGACGGTGTTTTTCAGTCTCTCTAAGGAGAAGGGTGGACCTCCCATTAAAGCAAAGGAATTTTGGGCGGCAAATTCTATTCCTTGAGCGTCACCAGTGGCTATGTAAACTGGAATTTGATGTTGCAATGGTTTGGGGTAAATTGTCAGGCGATCGCAATGGTAATACTGCCCATTAAATGACACGTTATTGTCATACAGCAGCTTCTGAATTAAGGCGATCGCCTCTAACATTTTGGCGCGAGATTCCCCTAGTGGTGTGTCAAAATGCTTATTGTGCTGAGGGAAGGGCCCGCCTTTGGCAATTCCAAATAATAAGCGTCCATTACATAAATTATCCAGGGTGGCAATATCTTCTGCTACTCGAATTGGGTTATGAAATGGCAGTAATACCGCCGCCGTCGCTAATTGAATCCTTGAAGTAAGTGCCGCTAGGTGTGCCATCAACATCAACATTGATGAACTGAGATTCAATTCATTAAAATGATGTTCACTGATCCAGGCTGAGTCAAAGCCTAAGCTTTCCGCCTGTTGCACTAACTCCATTTGTTCAAAGATGGTACGGCGAACATCTTGATGATGATTTTCGTAATTGCAAAAAATTCCAGTTTTCATTGTTGGCGATCGCTATTTTGAGTTAGCACCCACTGCAACTCCAACCATAAATGAGGATTGGTCTGCTTAAGTTTTGATATCGGGTCGCGTAGTAACCGCTTTGCATTCATACAGACCACTTGAACTAGCCCCATATTATCTGCTAGTTCTCTGAGTACGGCTTTTTGAGCTTCAATATAGGGAAGCATCTCTTCCGAGCAGTAAATCCCTATATATTGCAAACGTCTAGCTGGTCTTCCCCAAAAACAGGTGATGACTTTCACATGACACCCTTCTAGTAACTTCCCAAGTGTCGGGTAACAGTCAGTGACAACTCTTGTGAATTCTTTAGCTAGGATATGTTCAGCAATCATTTTAACTGATACTTCTGTAGCGTTCATCACGCTATTTAATATAACATATAATTGTCAATTAAGCATGACAAATTACAGTATTTTTTTGTTTTTGCTATTAAAAAATGAGGTGTGCTTCAGTTTAGCTCCACCTCATCTAGTGATCATATTGAATTAATGCCAATTTACAGTATTTACCACCCCAGTTATGATTAACGAGCTTTACGCTCCGCCACCAAAACTTCTGCTATCATTTCTGGCACATCGACAAAATCTGTAAATCCTTCTGAAGCCGGAATTGGCGAAACAAATGTATAGTTGGGGTCACACATTCCCGTATCATAGACTTCAATAAACCAACGATCAGGGAAACCTTCAACACCCAACTCAACAATGTACCAACTTTCGCCTATCAACCGAGAACCAAACATGACAAACCACTCTCTATGATCTTCTGAGATATTCCAGTCTGCCATCAGGAACTCTAACGCAATTTGTGCAGCGTCGGTTTCAGTTAGCAGCATATTTACTCCTTAGTTGCAACGTCAGAATTGGGAACTTCAGGATATAAACCTAATTGTTTTGCTAATTCACGCGCCACGAAAAATAAAAACTGAGCGCCTTCTGGATTATCTCCGTGTGCAAAACTAGTTGCTACCTGCAACATTGTTTCCACAAAAGCAGCATCAATTAATTCTGGTTGAGCTTCTAAAACTTCTGGTTCTTGACCATTAGGACATTTTAGTAATTTGTCAATTACATCGAAGTATTGGATTTGACGTTCTTCTGTCATGGTGATCTTCTTGATTTAATGAGTAAAATTTGCAGTGAGGATTACTCGATACTTTGCTGCCAAAGCCTTTCTAACATTTCCACTTTTTCTTTTAAGATAGCAGCACGATAAACTAGATATCTGTCATAAACAATAATCCCTAATCCGACAAAAATTGGGGTGATTAAGACAAACCATTGTAAAATGCTAGCAAGTCTATATTGCTCGGCAGCAATTAATAATCGGTTCACAAGATTTGGATCAGAAATTTCCTTATTGGTCTGCTGTTGAGATAAACCTGTACCCGTGGCTTGGGTAATTAAGGCAGAATTACCTGTAGGAACTTTGTTAATTTCACAGGCTAAATGCTGCATCTTCACAAACTCAAGATGTCGTCCCCAAACTATGCTAAATACCAGTAATCCAGGAGAAAGCACAACTAAGGTAACTAAACAAACTGCGAGAACATTTAAAAGTTTAACTTTCATATTTGCTCTCATGATCCAGGTATTATGCACCAAAGAAATATCGATGGCTGTTTACCTAACCAGTTTTTTGGCTCAGGTTTTAAACATTTCTGATACTAAAGATTAACTATTTATCTCGATGCAGATTGTTCACTGGTTACGGAAAACTTAGGGATTTTTTCTACAAAAGTTTTAATTATCAATTTAGGACTAATACCATTTTTGTTTCATATTTTATCCTCGATGAAATAAAAACCACATAGGATAAAAATCACAAACAATGGTTAGTTTTCTACCTAATCTGAAAAGTTAGCAACTTTTAGTAATAGGAGAGTTAAGAAGTCCCCCCTGATTCTTTGGGTAAAACCCTTGGAACTTCGGGGGGTAGAGGGGAATCTCTGCGTAAATCCTATAGAATTTATAGCAGTCGTCTTTCTATCCATAGGTTGTAGCCAGTGGAATTAAAATTATTAAATCTATTAAAGTTGTACTCACAGGCTAAAACGGTTATTTCATGAAGATTCGATAAATTTTTTGGGGTATGGGTACTAGTATTTATGAAGTGGGGTACTAGTATTTGTCAGGTGGGGTACTAGCATTTCTGTACTCAAGTTGAAAGCTAGAGATGGCGGTACTCCAGGAGGTTTTGAGTTCTAGTTTTTCCGATTAAAAAGTTGTACTCAATTAAAAAGATTATGTCGAGAGTATATACTTAACTTCTGAAAAAATCCATATTTTTTTGCTAAATGCAGTTGAATATACTAAATATAACCGATGAAAAGTCAGGTTAACTACTTTTTCAGCTTTGTAGTAACTTATTGCTTTAAAAACATTGATTATGGTAATGGAAAAACATTCAAAATCCCCAACAGGTGAGAAAATTACATTAAATAAATTCATCAACGGCTAATTATTCTTATCTAAACTGGATTCAATCAAACTATTAAAATCATCGGAGCTAAATTATGAAAATTGCTAAAGATGTTACAGAACTTATTGGGAAAACTCCATTAGTACAACTGAATAAAATTCCTCAATTTGAGGGAGTAAAAGCCAGGATTATTGTTAAACTCGAAGGCATGAATCCGGCAGCCTCAGTCAAAGATCGTATTGCACTGAGTATGATCTTGGCAGCAGAAGCCGAGGGTTTAATTGAATCAGGAAAAACTGTTTTAGTCGAACCAACTTCCGGAAATACAGGTATTGGTTTAGCGATGGTAGCAGCAGCCCGTGGCTACCATTTAATATTGACAATGCCAGATACCATGAGCGAAGAAAGACGCTCTATGCTCAAAGCCTATGGTGCAACTTTAGAATTAACGCCGGGGGCGGAAGGAATGCGTGGGGCGATTAATCAAGCTGAAGCTATTGTGGCCAAGACTCCCAATGCTTTCATGTTGCAACAGTTTGGTAATCCAGCTAACCCCAAAATCCACAGAGAAACTACTGCTGAGGAAATTTGGGCGGATACCGATGGAGAGGTAGATATTGTAATTGCTGGAGTGGGGACTGGTGGGACAATTACGGGGATTGCCGAAGTTATTAAACAATATAAGCCCAGTGTGCAAGCGATCGCCGTCGAACCTAGCAGTAGTCCCATTCTCTCTGGTGGTACAGCCGGACTCCATAAAATTCAAGGTATTGGCGCGGGATTTGTCCCAGATGTGCTGCGTCTGGAATTGATTGATGAAGTAATTAGAGTTAGTGATGAACAGGCGATCGCATACGGACGACGTTTAGCCAAAGAAGAAGGACTACTATCTGGTATATCCTCCGGCGCAGCTTTATGTGCAGCAATTCAAGTCGGTCAACGTCCAGAAAATGCTGATAAATTAATCGTCATGATTCAGCCCTCCTTTGGAGAACGTTACCTCAGTTCCCCCATGTTTCAAGATTTGGGAATAGGGATTAGGGAATAGGGAGGTGTGGGAAGTGTGGGGGGAAAGATTGTTACTTCTGAATACCCAATACCCAACTGGAGTTTAGAGTAAATAGGGCTTGCTGAAATAAAAACAGGAAGTCTGATGCTCCTCTATATTTTTTTAATCATTTTTCTGTAGATATAATATGTAAATCTATATTTTTATCTCTAATTAAATCTATTATTTGTTGAGTAAAAGACATTTTAAAAAATCTTTTCCATCTGGGCTGCTGGCTTTCACCAATAATAATTTGTGTAATATGACAATCTGCTGCTAATTGAGCAATTTCTTTAGCAACATTTGGGCTTTTAACATATATAAATTCACCGCCAAACTCTCGGCATAATCTCTCACAAGTATCAATGTGCAAACTTTCTTCTTTAGTGAGGAATCGTTCATTATTGGCTACAAATACAGCATACAGTCGCGCATTCATATAATTAGCAATCCGTGCGCCTCGACGTAATAAATGTACTGAATCAGGATAAGTAGAGACACACACCAAAACTCTTTCGTGAATATTACAATTTTGTCCGACAAAATTAGCAGTGTTTGCTTCTTCCTCAACTGTATCTGCAACTTCTCGTAATGCTAGTTCTCTTAAAGCAATCAGATTACGACGCTGAAAAAAGTTTTTGAGGGATTGTTCGATTTTATCAGGAGCGTAAATTTTGCCTTCTCGTAAACGTTCTTCTAAAGTTTCTGGGGTGACATCAATGACAACAACAGCATCCGCTTCATCGAGTAAGTAATCAGGAATGCGTTCTCGCACCACCACACCTGTAATCCTGGCTACAAGGTCGTTTAAACTTTCCAAGTGTTGAATATTCACGGTGGAATATACATCAATTCCGGCGGCTAAAATTACCTCTACGTCTTGATAGCGTTTTTCTCTTGAGGAACCAGGAACGTTAGTATGAGCCAGTTCATCCACTAACACCAATTGGGGTAAACGTTGCACAATTGCATCTGTGTCCATTTCCTCTAGGGTGACATTCTGGTGGATAAAGGCTTTGCGCTTAATTATTTCTAATCCCGTAGCTTTCATGGCCGTTTCTTTGCGTCCATGAGTTTCTAATATCCCGATAACTACATCAATACCATCTTGTTTGAGTTGATGTGCTTCTTCCAGCATTTTATAAGTTTTGCCGACACCAGGAGCCATACCAATAAAAATTTTATGTTTCCCTCTTCGATGAGGACGAATATAGGAACTGTCGGGGGAGGGCGTATGGGAATGAATCATAAATTATCCAAAGCTAGATTTAGCTTGAGAATATTAACTCCAGGTTCACCGAATATACCCAGAAATCTACCTTCGGTGTTTTGAGATATCAGGGTTTGAATTTTTTGGGTATCTAAATTTCTTGCAGTCGCAATCCGTGATAATTGTGCTTGGGCGGATTCAGGGCTGATGTGCTGAACCGACTACTGTACCTTGATTATTGGTAATTAAGCTCCCGTTTGCATGGAAAGGAAAAGCTATCTGTCCACAAATCAGCATGAATAAGGGATAAAGGAAGGCTGTTAATATCCACAAAACGAAGGTGGAACGAATGGCTTTAGTAATTTGGCTCATTAGAATTTCTCCGGTTGAAAAATGACAAGGAATAAATAAGTGCTTACGCCTATAGTGGCGATTCCTAAAAGTCCAATGGCGTAGGATGCAGCGCGTGATATTTCGTCAGGGGTGGCTGCGTATACGGCTTGTGCCAGGAATACGTTGAGGGAAAGAATGAGGAAGAGGGTGAGGGATAAGTTTTTCATGATTTAAACGCAAAGGGGCGCGGAGTTTGGAATTAGGCTAGTCCTATGGTTGTGATTAAAAGGTCTATGATTTTGATGGCAATGAAGGGTGCTATTACGCCGCCAAATCCATAGATGAAAATGTTACGTTGTAAAAGTTGATCGGCGGTTAATGGTCGAAATTTTACGCCAGTTAGTGCTAGGGGTATGAGTGCGGGAATGATTAAGGCGTTATAAATTAAAGCTGATAAAACTGCCGATTGGGTACTTGCTAAACCCATGATATTGAGAGCGCCAACGCCAATTCCTGAGAAGATGGCGGGGAGAATGGCGAAGTATTTGGCGATATCGTTTGCAATAGAAAATGTGGTAAGTGCGCCACGGGTAATTAGTAGTTGTTTCCCAATGGTGACGATATCAATTAACTTAGTGGGGTCGGAATCTAGGTCTACCATGTTAGCAGCTTCTTTGGCTGCTTGAGTACCTGTATTCATTGCCACACCTACATTTGCTTGAGCTAAAGCCGGGGCATCGTTTGTACCATCTCCAGTCATGGCTACGAGTTTTCCTTGGGCTTGTTCAGCTTTAATGACTTCGATTTTGTCTTCGGGTGTGGCTTCGGCAATAAAGTCATCAACTCCGGCTTCTTCAGCAATTACAGATGCAGTAATTCGGTTATCTCCGGTGAGCATGATGGTTTTAATTCCCATGCGGCGCATTTGGTCAAACCGTTCCCGAATCCCTGGTTTAATAATATCTTTAAGATAAATGACGCCGTAGATATCATCATTTTTGCACAGTGCTAAGGGAGTACCACCTAAGCGAGAAATTCGCTCAAAAGCTGTATCAAGTTCCGGCGTTAATTTTCCCTGGCGAGAACGAACAAAGCCTTTAATGGCATCTACTGCACCTTTACGAATTTCTACCCCATTGGATAAGTCAATACCACTCATGCGGGTTTTGGCAGAAAATTCAATACCTTCGGCTTCCTTGGTGTCAAAATCTAATTTTGCCCCTAATTTCTCTGCGAGTTTGACAATTGATTTGCCTTCTGGGGTTTCATCAAATACACTCGATGCCAGAGCAACTTGCGCTACATCTGCCATTGCATAACCGTTGACCGGAATAAATTCTTCTGCCAAGCGGTTTCCCAAGGTAATCGTACCTGTTTTATCTAAAATCAGGGTGTTGATATCTCCGCAGGCTTCTACCGCCCTTCCAGAGGTGGCAATCACATTAAATTGGGCGACTCTATCCATACCTGCAATGCCAATAGCACTTAATAAGCCGCCGATGGTGGTGGGAATTAAAGCTACTAATAAGGCGATGAGTACGGCAATACTTATGGGTGAGTTGACGTAGACTGACACTGTTGGTAGTGTGGCAATTACAACTAAAAATACCTGCGTGAGAACTGCCAGCAATACTGTTAAAGCAATTTCATTGGGTGTTTTGCTGCGGGAAGCACCTTCTACTAAACCAATCATCCGGTCAAGAAAGCCTTCTCCTGGGTCATTTGTCACCCGAATTATCAGTTCGTCAGAGGTGATACGGGTTCCGCCGGTGACGGAACTGGCTATGTCTGAACCTGGTTCTTTTAATACTGGTGCTGATTCTCCTGTAATTGCTGATTCATCCACAGAAGCCACACCTTTAATTACTTCACCGTCGGCGGGGATGATATCACCAGCAGTTACTTTGATTGTGTCACCTCGTCGTAAGGCTGTGGAACTTACTTCTTGGAGGGAACCATCGGGGAGGATTTTTTTGGCTTGAGCATCGGATTTT
The DNA here is from genome assembly GCF_963923915.1 of Nodularia chucula CCY0103. Lineage (NCBI taxonomy): Bacteria > Bacillati > Cyanobacteriota > Cyanophyceae > Nostocales > Nodulariaceae > Nodularia > Nodularia chucula. The sequence continues at coordinate 13,702 of NZ_CAWUOL010000022.1, forward strand.
GCGGAGCGCAAAGCATCAGCTTGAGCTTTACCTCTTCCTTCGGCTACGGCTTCGGCAAAGTTGGCAAAGACAATGGTTGCGAATAAGATTAGGGTGATCAGTCCGTTAAATAATCGCGGGTTTTCTCCTGGTGTGGGACCAAATATGTTCGGTGCAATTGTCATCAATGCTGTGACGATTGTACTTAGCCAGACTACGAACATGACTGGATTTTTGATCATGTTAGCTGGGGACAGCTTGGCAAATGCTTGTTGAAATGCTTTTGTGTAAAGTCCGGCTGGTCTGGTTTGGGGTTTATGTTTGCGTTGTTTTCGGGGTTTTGTTGTTTCCATTTTGGGGGATGAATTAATTTTTTCGGGCTTACGCCCCGCTTCGCTAACACGCAGAGGCGCAAAGAAGGAAGAAAGATTTTTATCGTCCTGTGGTTAATTGGAATGCTTCTGCTATGGGGCCTAAGACCAGGGCGGGGAGGAATGTGAGTGCGCCCAGGATTAAAATTACTCCGCTTGTGACTCCTGTGAAGAGTCTGGTGTCTGTTCTTAAAGTACCTGTGGTTATGGGGACAGGTTGTTTACGAGACATACTATCTGCCAAAAGTAGCAGTGCAATAATTGGTATATAACGCCCCGCCAAAATACTGGCTGCGGCGCTGAGGTTCCACCAAAGTGTGTCATCACCTAATCCTTCAAATCCTGAACCGTTGTTGGCGGCGGCGGATGCGTATTCGTAAACTACTTGGGAAACTCCATGAAATCCTGGGTTGCTAATACCTGAAAGGGTTTCAGGAAAGGCGAAGACTATTGCCCAGGGAATCAGGATGGCAAAAGGGTGAACTAGTAAGACTACGCTGGCTAGGACGATTTCTTTTTTCTCGATTTTGCGTCCTAGAAATTCTGGTGTTCTCCCTACCATTAAGCCGGTGAGGAATACTGCCAAAATTAAGTAGATGTATAGGAAAGCTGTGCCGGTTCCTTGTCCTCCCCAAATGATTTGCAAGAACATATTAAAGAGTGTGGCAAATCCGCCGGGAGGCATTAAGGAGTCGTGCATTCCGTTGACAGCGCCGCACATTGTGGCTGTGGTCATGACTGCCCAGAGTGCTGTTTGCGCCCAACCAAATCTCACTTCTTTTCCTTCTAGGTTGGGTTGCTGTTCTCCTAAGAGGGGATTAATTAGGGGATTTCCTTGAAATTCGCCTACTGCTGTAATTCCTACTAAGAAAACAAAAATTATAAATACCATCCAAAATACTAACCATGCTTGCTTACGGTTATTACTAAATACACCGTAGGTATAAATTAGTGATGCTGGGATGGCAATCATGATGCAGGTTTCTAATAGGTTAGAAAAGCCATTGGGATTTTCAAAGGGATGTGCTGAGTTTATGCCAAAGAAGCCACCACCGTTTTCTCCCAGTTGTTTGATAATTTCAAAATGGGCGACTGGGCCACGGGCAATTACTTGAGTTGCGCCTTCTAAGGTGGTTACTGTGGCTGGCCCTGCTAGGGTTTCTGGTACACCTGCTAAGAGTAAAAGCAATGCGCCAACTATTGATATTGGTAATAATATCCTGGTGATTGATTTGGTGAGGTCAGTGTAAAAGTTGCCTAATGGTCTACCAGTTAAACCCCGAATAAAGGCGATCACCACTGCTAAACCAGTTGCAGCTGAAGTAAACATTAAAAAACCGAGGGCAAAGACTTGGCTGCTGTATGTATAGGTTGTTTCACCTGAGTAATGCTGTTGGTTGGTGTTGGTGAGAAAGGAAATGGCTGTGTGCAGTCCTAAATCCCAACTTGGCGCATCTAATCCTGTGGGATTGAGTGGCAACCATCCTTGAAACATCAGGATGAAGTACACAAAAATCCCCATAGTGAGATTGCTACACAGCAATTCTTTGGCATATTGCCGACCTGTTAAATTTTCTTGGGGACGTACTCCACTAATGGCAAATATTACTCTTTCTAACGGGTTAAGTATGGGGTCAAGTAGTGTTTGTTCTCCCATGAACACCCGCGCCATGTACCTTCCCAATAAGGGAGTTGTGGCTATGACTATTACTAAGGTTAAAGTAATTTGTATCCATCCTTGTAACATGAATTAAAAGGCTCCCGATCAGAAGTGTTGAGATTTTTAATTGGACATTCTTGGGATGAGTAGTGAACCGGATGCCTTTTATTTAGGGCAAATTTTAGCTCTGGAACTGAGGCTGCACTTAGAGCTACAGCCAGGATGTCATCTTCACACCAAATTATTGGTTCGGCACTTGATAGGATGATTTGGTTATCTCTGATAATGCCCAAAGCAAAGCATTTTTTTGGTAATTTTAAGCTGGTTAAGGCAATGCCACAATGACAGCTATTACTCGTGATTTTCGCAGTTTTTAAACCTAATGCCATGTCAGCATCTATATGATGAATAGAGAACATAATTTTGGTTCTCTCAAGTTGTAACAATTTTTATCATCAATTAATTCGTCAATTTAAACAAGTATTAGAAGGGTATAAAACTGGGTATATGTTTCTATATTTAGTGTTTATTTAAATGTTTATGATGTTTAGGAAGGTGTTTGTTTTTGCCTAAACGCTCCAAATAATTTTATTAATATATCAAATAGAATAAAATAAATCAGGACTTATGCAAAAGTTGTCGGAAAGCTTAATTTATTAAACCGCCAAGTCGCCAAGAACGCCAAGAATTGGTAGAGTTTGTGTATACAATTTGAGCGTAATTGGACATTTTTGGAGATTTAATTAGTAATACTTAATTTAGTGGATGAGAGATTTTATAACTAAAGGTTTTAATAAAGAATCGCGTTTGGGCAGATATCTAGTCATCGCTGGTTTATATATATTTGTGATTGTACTGGAGTTTTCTACACCGATTCCTTACGTTTTTGGGTATCTGTACACGGGTCCGATTTTATTGACAAATGCCTGGTTGGGAAGGCGTGCAACTTTTAAAGTTACCATTGCGGCTGTGTTTTTAACTATGTTGAATCTTGTATTGCCAGGAGGTAAAATGATTAACGCTTCGACAATTGCTAGTAGAGCGATCGCAGCAATGGCGTTGATTGTCACAGGTATGTTGAGCGATCGCCTGCGTCGTTCGGAAGATGCGATCGCCTTAACTCGTGCCAAACTAGAAGCACAAGCAGAATTAGTCAGAGTCCGAGAAGATTTTGCCTCTACACTCACCCACGACCTCAAAACACCGTTATTAGGTGCTATTGAAACTCTCAAAGCCTTTGAAGCTGAAAAATTTGGCCCCATACTACCAGCACAGCAAAAAGTTTTAGCGACAATGGCGCGTAGTCATCACACTTCACTGCAACTGCTAGAAACTTTATTAGATATCTATCGTAATGATACTGAAGGTTTAGAACTTAACTTAGCACCTGTAGATTTAGCTATGCTGACAGAAGAAGTAACTAGCACTCTAGCTGAGTTAGCAGCAAATCGGCGTGTATATCTCTGTGTTAATTATGGTAAATCCGATTGGCGACAATCGTTGTGGGTGAAAGGTGATGCTTTACAACTGGAACGAGTCTTAATCAATCTCTTAGTCAATGCCATCAACCATACGCCCCGCAATGGCCGTGTGGAAGTTGTGTTAGAATCGCAATCTGCCTATCAAGTTGTCAAAATTTTGGATACAGGAGCAGGTATCCAACCTGAAGAGTTTTCCCATTTATTTGAGCGATTTTATCAAGGACATAGCCAACGCCAAACCAAAGGCTCAGGATTAGGACTTTATCTATCTCGCCAAATTATTACAGCCCACGGCGGTATAATCTGGGCAGAGAACATATTACCTGTTGGAGCTATGTTTGCTTTTAAGCTCCCTGTATACCCGTTCCAGTCCTCTCTAACTGCGTGAGATGCTGTCTACCCCCATCAAAATTCTTTTAGTTGAGGATGACGAACTATTTCGCTTAGGCTTGCGCGTGCGATTGCAAGAAGAGATTGGGTTAGAGATTGTTGCTGAGGCTGAAGATGGTGAAACCGCTATTGAGTTAGTTAGTCAACACACTCTGGATGTGGTGTTGCTAGATGTGGGATTACCCGGTATTGGCGGGATTGAGGCGTGTAAACAAATTAAGCAGCAAAATCCTCGTTTACCAGTTTTAGTTTTAACTTCTCATTCTCAAAAAACCCTGATTTCGCGTTTGATTGCGGCTGGCGCTCAAGGTTATTGTCTCAAAGGAATTGCTGCGGAAAAATTAGTATTAGCACTACGCTCTGTAGCTGTGGGTGCATCTTGGTGGGATGAAACAGCAACAAATGAAATTCGTGCTACTTTTAGCTCTGAGCCGTATTCGGAGAATATATCTAAAATTGTCAATCCTTTGACTCAGCGTGAACAAGAGATTTTATCATTTTTGGCAGCCGGAAAAACTAATCAACAAATTGCTTTGGAACTATATATTACTCCGGGAACTGTGAGAGTTCATGTTCATGCTATTTTACATAAACTAGAAGTCAGCGATCGCTCTCAGGCTGTTGTTGTTGCTTTACAAAAACACCTAATTAAAAGCGACTTAATTATAGAAAAATAGTCATTGAGGTAATGTTTCGCAAAAGTGTTGTCTCCCAACGATCTAAAACCCTTGTCAGACAACACTTTTCTGTTTAATGCTTACAACCCCCTTCATGATGATCATGATGGTGGTCATGACTATGACCGTGACCGTGACCGTGACCATGGCCGCAGCCTTGCAAATTCTGGCTTGTGAGGTTTTCGCTGACTACTTGTAAGGAATCATCCACAGGCTTTAAGCCAATCCAAGCGTCAAGTTTTTCCAAATCAAAACCGACTTCACGGCGATCGCCTACTTCTAGCAATGGGCGACGAATTAACAACGGATCTTGTAACATCATGACTAAAGCTGTTTGTGCATCAAGTTTTTCTGGAACCACCTCACCAGACTTGATTTTGGGTGCAGAACGATTAAACCATTCAACTACGGGGCGATCGCCAAAAAATGACCGTAAGCGCTCCACCGTCCAAGGTTCCTTCAGCAAATCATAAGCAACAACATCATGACCAGCAGCAGTCAGCACAACTTTTTGCTTCACACCACCCTTACAACCTGGTTTGCTGTAGAAAATCACTCTCGCCATTGTAATTACTCCCAATTTAATAAAGAATCATTTTCCTTGCTGATTCCCCCCGTCAAAACTTCCTAGCTGTATGGGTAACTAAGTCAAACTCAAACCTTTTTTGCGGGTCAGTTTCTCCATAAACATTAAAAGTCACAGTTGGTTCCTCACCCACTGCTTCCACACTATGAATTGCATCTGGAGTCAAACTGATAATATCTCCCTCAGATAAAGTTATCTCTCCTGTTGGTGCAATTTTATCCACAAACTTAGGGCTAGAAATACGTCGCCAAAAAGTGTTTTTTTCTTCACCTTTTAACACAGCTATTACTCCCCAAGTCCCGTGATTATGAATAGTTGAACGAGTTCCCGGCACAAATGCCACCGTTTGCACAGTCAAGGGAAAACCCAACTCATCGTATAGGATTGAAACAGAGTTACCTGTTTTTAGATCAGGCTCTCGATATTGACTTTGTACCCAGTAAGAATTGACAATCAAGCGCCTGACAAGCATTCGGATTTCCGGTAGACGACTAGATTCATCTTTTACCCCATTGAGAACATCTTCTAACTCAGTTAAAAACCGATATAGACGATAATCTTCCCTTAATAAATCCCATGCCCTTACAGATTTACAAACATGAAATTCACCGTCTCCATTTACTAGCCAATCCTTACCTTTGACCATGATTAAATCATCAATTGAGAAGACTGGGGTAACACAAATTTAGGCGGAGTAAAACTACCAGGAATACCAGGGGAAGCAGGTAAAGGACTGATGGGAACAACAGGCAAAAAAGGAGAAGAGTTTTCAGATAGTGGCAGTGGTTGGTAGATGAGAAAATTGTTCATGACTTGTGATTATTGATAGGTAACTGATTAATCGTCCTCATCAGCAGGACGAGTCAAAATATCGAAGAGGAATCCGGCTCCGAAATCATTGTTATTGTCAATAGACTTGACTCTATTACTGATTTGTTTCGCCTGCTCAAATTCCCCTGATCTTGCTAATACCATTCCAGATGCAGCATAAGCATTTAAGTACAATCTAATTTGGGGTTCCTCTTGCCGTTTCACTAATATCGGCTGGAGTTGTTCCCAATCATCAGGAAGGTTTTCTAGTTCTTTAATCTTATCTAAAACTTTAATTGCAGTTTGTAGCGCCAGTGGATAATTATTTTTATAATAAAAAAATCTATATGCTGATACTAAAATATCAGTATTTTCCCCAGCTTTAGCTAAGGCTTGATGCATATATTTTTCTGATTGTGAGGTATTTTCCCAGCTTTCTGCTGCCAAGATTAATAACTGTTTGACATCTTCAGGAACCTGAAACCATGAAAATCGATTTGTATCTAGTTGCATAATCATACCAACTCATCATTATTTTACGGTACTAGGCGATCGCCACACCTCACAGCAATCTCACACGTCAACTATTTCTACTGTTTTATCTACCCCCTTCTCGCCTACAGGGTATAGCATTTCCTAGTCTAATCAAGTACAAAATTATCTGCGTTCATCTGCGTCCATCTGCGTTGTGAGAATCGCCATATTAAATTTCTATCTCACACTGACAAAACTTGGGGGAATTTTCCAGATAATTTCATATCCTTCCCCCCAACACTCAATAGTCATTCCCATCTACTGTCAAAAATTAGGTACTACCAAATCACACCTTGAGTCTTAATCTTTATCAGATTAGTGTATTCGCAAGTATAAATTTGTTAACAAATAACAACTTAAGATTTACAATTCTGTTTACTGCAAACTTTTTGCCAGTTACAGTTATTATAGATGATTCCCCTCTAATTACCTTGCTTCGTACCTGCGCGCTTTATTTCTAAAGTATTCCTAATCACCGGAATAACTTTCAGCAAATCGCAAAAACCTTAATTGTCTAATACAGCGTGGGTGTAGCAATTCTTAGGACATATCCGTGAACAAGCCTCACAACCAATACAGTTTTCTGCATTAGCAACAACCATTACTTTGCGCTCAATTTCATCATCATCTTCATCTTCTACAAATTCCCCATCTTCGTTGAGAGCTTTCAAAGTCAAAACATTGTGACCACATATCTTAAAGCATCTGCCACAGCCGATACATTTTTCATAGTCAATTTCCTGGGCAAATTTAGGTGTCCAGGTATTACCTCCAAACGTCAATCCTGTTAGTTGTGCCATGAATAAACTCCTAAGAATTTGTTTTTACTTTAATCATTATCCTAGCCTAATATCATTATCTTGTTTTGCTATTCAACAACTATTTTTTATCGAATTAAATTTCCATGACCTTTGATAAATCAGACGCTTAATTTAGCCAGATTAATTATTAGATGAAATTTATTATCAATAATTTTATCAGTGAATCCAATACCAAATTATCAATTTTATACAAACTAAATACACCACGATGGTATTTAGCTGCTTTTTCTAGCTATTTCATGTTCCCACAGCCATAATTATTAGTATACTTAGATATCAATCCATACTAATAATCTATGTGGTTAATTGCATCAGCTATTAAAATAATGAGAGTTTTTATTTTATAAGAATCATAAATATCTATCTAGACGTATCTAAATATACACTTTATCTGTTCATGCATTACACTTTGCAATTTTCTATTTGTTATTTATAAAATAAAAATAGCAGATTAATAATTAATTTTTAGGAGTGTATTTAAGAAATAGAAAAAATATTTTTTCTTACTAGGTTCAATTTTGTAAATGTATCTTTAGCCACAGAAAAATATAGGGGTTTAAATATTAAAATTATTAATAAATGAAATCAATTTTTATCCTCCCAACAATCCATGCTCTACAAAAAAACTTAGGCTAACTTCTCAGTCCAATAAAATCATTTGCAATTAACTTTAATTAAAGTATTAAGAAAATTTTCCAGGCTCATTATGAACAAACATCTGAAATTATTTATGAAATGTATAGTTAATAAAGAACTCATCTCAAAGTATCCTTAATAGCCTGAACTTTCTTCCCATTGGATGTGTAATTAAAATATGGATGTGGGGAATTATTACAGCAATCAGAGATTTTTTTTGCTGAAAATTATAGTTTGGTGGCAAGTGATAAATAACGCATAAACATCCAGGGAGACTGAAACCAAACATCTCAACGATTAGAGTAGGAAGAAGCCCGATAGCCGTATGCCTTATACAATTCCTAACAACAATTGCGTTGGATGTGACAACTGCCGCCCCCAATGTCCTACGGGTGCAATCAAAATAGAGAACGATGAATATTGGATTGATCCTAACCTTTGTAATAATTGTGAGGGTTATTATCCTGAACCACAATGTGTGATAGCTTGTCCAAATAATTCGCCCATACCTTGGCAAGCCAAAAAAGGCAGGTGCAAAGTTGAACCGAGAGATGCACCCAGTCCAGATTTATTTGCCAATGGTAAGAACAATCCATTTGCTTCCGCCATTGTGATTTGGGAAGCGTGCAATGTATTAGCTCAACGTACATCCTTGAATTGGGAAATCGATGAAGACGGTTATCTCTCCTATGGACGCAAAGTTAAACAAGGACGGGGTGCAATTTGTTTTCATCTTGAAGATCCCTTCCCCGTCAGCCATGCCGAACAAGCCCACCGTAACAATAGCATAACTGAATTACCAGCTATTGCGGCAGTGGATATAAGAGCCGCTTGTATTCATCTCATTTTTGCTGCCTACGCTACATCCTTAGATCAACCTTGGCAAGAAGAATTTGCTATTAATGAACGCCAAATTGAAAAATATTTAGGCTTAGAGAAACGCAAAGACTTAAGCAAAAATACCAAACTAGGGTTAATCAAAAACATTGTACAGCAAGCTTGTTCATTGATGATTTCCATTGATTGGCCTCAACAAGGTCGCATTCCTGCCTTCTCAATAAAACGTAGCCGTTTGTGGCAGTTAATCAACATTCAGCATCACTTTCAAGAAGATGATTTAGGGTGCAAATATTTGATTGGAATAACTTTTAAGGTAAAAGCCGGAAATTGGGCGCAGTATTTCTTAAATAAACAAGCGTGTAAAGAGCGAACTGCATTTTATCAATATGGCAGTTTACCCAAAACGCTCTTAACTACTGTTATGAGTATTTGGCAGCAACATGAAGGCGCAGTAAGATTAATGCTGTGGTTGCTGTTTAAAACCAAAATGGGCAAAGAACAACGCATCACTGTTCCCACATTACTACGCATTGCTTACGGTGACGAAAAAGTTACCATTGCCTCTAGACAACGGGAAGAACGTAAGCGTTTACTCAGAACATTTGAAAGTGATTTAGAAGTTCTTAATCATCATGGCATTAAACCCATGTTTGACCCTGTAACTTACCCTTTAGAAATTCAACCTTTATGGGCAAAGTTAATGGGTATTCCCGAAGATCCCGACGAAGCCTTAGAATTTTGGATTAATGATGGTGGTGGTAACAACCGTCTCACAGATTCTGGTCCTCGTGGTAAGTGGAATCTGTTAATGAATGCGCGAATTTTGTCTTTTGAACTACCCCCAGAATGGCAACAGCGCCCTTCAAAATCGCAAAAAAAGCCGAGAGGAACTGTCAAAAGTAGAAGAAAAGCCAACACCACCAGCGATTTATCCAGTGAACAGATTTTACAGGCGCGAAAAAACTTAAAGCTGTCTCAGAGGGAATTGGCAAAGTTAACTGGTAAGAGTCAAAGTTGGATTCGAGATGTAGAAAATGGGCGTTTAAAACCTAAATTAGAAGACCAAGCAATTTTACGGCAAGTCTTAAATATTAATTAATTTTTTAGCATCAAAGCCTGAAAATGTGCATATCTTCCTTGCTTTGTCAATAGTTCTGTATGATTTCCGATTTCAGCGATCGCACCTTTTTCTAAGACTACAATTTTATCAGCAGTTTGAATTGTGGAGAGACGATGAGCAATTACTAAACTGGTGCGCCCTTGTAATAATTTTTTTAAAGCATCTTGAATGAAAGCCTCTGATTCCGTATCCAAGGAAGATGTAGCTTCATCGAGAATCAGAAATTGGGGATTTTTTACCAAAGCCCTGGCTATGGCTAATCTTTGTCTTTGTCCTCCAGACAGCTTCACACCACGTTCCCCAATCATCGTATCGTAGCCTTGAGGAAATTCTAAAATAAATTCGTGAGCATGGGCAGCTTGGGCAGCAGCAACAATTTCCGCCTCTGTTACCCCTGGTTTACCGTAGGCGATATTTTCGCGGATAGTACCGTGTAAAAGTAAACTTTCTTGGGAAACGATACCCAATTGACTGCGTAAAGATTTTAGGGTGATATCTCGCAAATCGTAACCATCCACAGTAATGCGTCCCTCCTGGGGATCATAAAATCTGGCTGCTAAGTTAGCGATCGTACTTTTACCCGCACCAGAAGAACCCACTAAGGCTAAAGTTGTTCCGGCTGGAATCTCTAAACTAAAATCTTTCAGGACTGGTTCATTGATATCATAGCCAAAGGTGATATTTTCAAAGCAGAAGTTTCCTTTAATATGAGGAAGTGCGATCGCCTCTGGTTTTTCCATTACTTCGGGTTCAGTATCCAAAGTTGCAAAAATACGTTCACAAGCCGTTGCAGCTTTTTGAATCACATTTAAGAGACGGCTAAATTTTTTCGCTGGTTGATTGATGATATTTAGATAAGCCACAAAAGCCGCTAACTCGCCAATACTCAATCGATGTTGTATTACCTCCCAAGAACCATAAACCATAACAATGGCTAACCCTAGATGATTCATCAAGTCGATAACAGGTGAAAACACCGACCACAACTGCACCACCCGCAAATTAGCTGCCATATTTTCACGATTGCGTTCCGAAAAGCGGTCAACTTCGTAACCTTCATTAGCACAGGCTTTAATGACTTTAATATTAGAAAGAGTTTCTTGTAAGTGATTATTAATTTCTGCACCTTGTCGTTGCACATCTCGATAAGCACCCCGCATCCGTGTACCAAACAACTGAGTTAAATAAATCATCAGAGGTAAGGTAGCCAAAACCATACAGGTGAGTTGCCAATCTGCGTAAAGAAGATAACTAACAACCGCAAAAAAGGCAAAAGTATCAGCAACAATTTCTGCCACATCTGAAATAATCAGGTTTTGTAGAGAGTCTACATCTTGCGTTACTCTCGCCATTAATGCGCCAGTGCGGTTATTTTCGTAGTAACTTAAAGACAGTTTTTGTAAATGTTCATAGAGAATATGGCGGATAGTGTAAATTGTTTTCTGTCCTACCAAAGCCATTGTATAGCTACGGGCATAATTCAGGGTTCCTAATAATAAGGCAATCCCAATAATTGCTACACCTACCCAAGGTAATTGATGAAATTTTTGCTGAGGAATTAATACATCAATTGTATAGCGGGTAATTTGGGGGATGAGTACCTGGAGAAAGGAAAGACCCACAATGGTACTTAAGCCGCCAATTAATGGTAGTTTATGTTGCCAGATATAAGTAAATAAGCGTTTGAATAAGATGAAGACGGGAGTTTTAGTAATTAATTGATCGGGGTCACTTTCAGCAACCTTACGAATCATATTTGCTTGCATATTAGTTTTTTTTAACGCAAAGGTACGCGGAGGTTTTTTGAGGTTTTAAGGTTGGAGTATACGTAATAAGGCGGGATAGGCTTCTCTTCCTTTGTTGTATACTTTGCCAATTTCTCCGATGGGTTTTGATAAGAGGTTGAGATTTACGGCGAATAAAGCGAGGTCGCCGGCTTGTATTTGGCGGGGTAGCAAACCAAAGTCAAAAATGGAAGCTAAAAGAATTAACAGTAATAAACCTACCCAGGTGAGTAAATCGATCATTACTTCTGCACCTTTTTTGATAAATTCTAATCGAATTGTTTGTTTAAAGAAGGATTCTTGATGAGTAAATAATTCTAGTTTTTGATTGTCTGAAGTCGATGAAGCAATTTTTCCCTGTAACTGAAGTAGTTCTTGGCTGATTTTTTGAATAAAGCGACCAAACACAAAGACTATTAAAATCGGTGGTAATACAGCAAATATTAATGCTGGTAGCCATTCGGGGGCTAAGGTTAATTGCCAAATCACAACTGATATCGTCCCGGTGACGATTTTCCAAGCATCTTTATAGAGAATATCCATTCCTTGTTTAGCTTGGTCACAATCATATAAAATTCGAGAAATATCTTCTCCACCTAAGTCTTCGGGTTGACGTTGTAAATATGTACGCTGTAACCCAATCGTTAAGCGTAAATCATAAATTTTGTTGAGAATCTTGTCACCAAATTTGAGGATTCCTAATCCCATTAATACTCCAGCAAAAATTAGGACATCGTTCATTAAAGTTTCATTCAGAACAGTCTCACGCGATTTTAATTGATCAACAAATGTTTTGCCTATCCAAGCTAAACTCGGCTCAAAGGCTACGCTTAAAACTGTGGATATAATCGAAGCTGCTAACCAAAACGGATGCAGTAGTAGTACTTGCACCATATCTTTGGATAAAGTAATTAGATGCTTTCCTGGGATTTTTTTGAGTTTAAATTTGAGCATTTGACGATGAGAAATCAGATGGTTGTAGGACTCTCACAACTGCTGGATAAGATTCTCGACCTTTGTTATAAACTTTGACAATTTCTCCTAAAGGCTTCGCTAGTAAATTTAAATTCACTGCAAATAATGCCAAATCTCCAGCTTGAATATTCCGAGGAAGTATACCAATATCAAAAACCAGTGCTAACATTACCAGGAATAATAAACCAATCCATGTCAGTAATTCCATTAGCACTTCTGCTCCAGATTTAAAAAATTCTAAGCGGACAGAATGACGAAAAAAGTCTTCTTGATGGCTGAAAAGTTCTAATATTTTTTTTCTGTCAGTGGAGTTAGCAATTTTACCTTGTAGTCCGAGAATTTCTTTACTAGCTCCTTGAATCAGGCGACCAAAGGTAAATACTAAAAACAAAGGTGGAATGACGGTTAAAAATAAAGCAGGTAGCCAATTAGGAGCTAATGTTAATTGCCAAACCACTACAGAAACTGTTTGTGAAACTATTTTCCAAGAATCTTTGTAGAGAATATCTAATCCTTTTTTGGCTTGTTCACAATCATAGAGAATCCGCGATACATCTTCTCTGCCACGTTCTTTGCCTCTTAGTTCTAGATAGGCTCGTTGTAAACTAATAATTAATCGGCTTTCGTAGATTTTGTTGATGATTTGGTTACCAAATTTAGTCACTCCTAAACCGAAAATCAAGCCACCAAATACTAAAGCATACTCCATTAATGAAGAACCAAGGGTATCGCTATCATTTTGTAATTGTTCAACAAAGGTTTTACCAATCCAAGCTAAACTAGGTTCTAAAGCAGCATGAACAATTGTGGAAATAATGGAGGCGGCCAACCAAAAAGGATAACTAAAAATTACTAGAAATATATTTCTAGTTAAACTTAGCCAAGTATTTTCTCCCAAAACTAAATGTTGCTTGCCAATTTTGCTCATTTATATGGGTTTATCCGTTTCAAATTAGGTGAAAATTTGAGTTATTAAATTCCTCTGCCTCCTCTGGGTCAAGTCAATTTTTTGAACGTTCGCGTAGCGTGCGCGTAGCGCATACCGCAAAGAACGCAAAGGACACAAAGATAAGAAAGAAAGAAAGAAATTAAGCGCAGTTTTATACGAAAATGGTATTACCTTTAAAAGTTCCAAGAAAGGTTGAAACCATAGATAGCCGGCGCACTTTGTAAATCAACAAGTTCGTTAACAAAATTATTTTGTTGGTTGAATGTTGTGTTTATTCTGTCACTATTTATGCCTCCGATATTGCGTCCATAAAAACGGAGATTGAGATTTTCTTGTAACTGAAAAGCAACAAAGGCATTGAGACTGGAAATTGATTTCGTGATTCGGCGTTGAGTGTTTGTACCTGCGAGTTGTTCCCATTCAATTTGCGGGGTAAAGTTATAGTTCACGCCAAAGGTCATATTCCACTCAGGGATGGCGTAATCAAATCCCAAATTCATCACGTAGTTTGGTTGTTCGTTAAAAGGACGTGATTCACCTGTAACGCTATCTTGTATTTGGGAACCCAAGAGGGAAAAGTTACTGGAAAGGTTAAGATTAGGTATGCCAATAAATGCCATAGAACTTTTGACATCGAGTTCTACACCGTAAGCTTTGCCATAGCCGATGTTGATGGGTTGTTGTCGGAAGCGGTTAGTATTTGGATCTTGTGTAATTTGCGTTTCAATTAAGTTGTCAATAAAACGGATAAAACCATTGAGACCAATTACACCAGTGTTATTGCCAAATGTTTGTTCTACGCCAGCATCAACACCCCAAGCAATTTCCGGCTGAAGTTCGGGATTTCCCAACTCATCAGGTTGATTGATATTGCCATTTCGCTGATTGACAAAGGGGATTAAGTTGTTGAACGCTGGACGACTAATTGTTCTGGCTACACCAAGGCGAAAATTAGTGTTGGGGGTGACGCGATACCGATAGCTGAGGGACGGATTTAATTCTGTATTTGAGTTACTGATGTTTACGCCGTCGCTAGAGGTGGAATTACTGGTAATATTTTCTAGGCGCAGACCTGCTGTGAGTAGGTGATTCGGTGAAAGTGTAATTTCATCTTGGAGATAAAAGCTGAGTAGTTGTTCACTTAATTCATAGTTGGCTTTCACATCTACTCTATCGGCAAATCCTGCATCTCTGTCTCGAAAACTACCTTCAAAACCAGTACTCAAGCGATGATTTTCACCCAGTAAAAAGTTAAATCCCAGGGTTGCTAACCATTCTTGTTCGTTGGTATTACGAATTTCATTAATGGTGTTTCTGCTTGGTGAACTGATTGCTTGAGGCGTGTTTTCAGGAGTATTATTAAAGTTTTGGTCAGTGATAGTGTTGGTTTCGGTTTTATCTTGGGTGTATTCTAATTTTTGAAACAGTAATCCCAAGTTCATTTGGGCGTTGGGATTAAATTCGTGTTCCCAAACTCCACTCATGCGCCAAGTGAAATCTTTAAATGATTCTTGAACTGCATTTTCACGTTCCCGGATGCGTTGGAGTCTTCCGTTACCAAAAAAGTTAGTGCTGTTGATGTTACGTTCTACATCACGAGTGGTGTTGGTAAGAAATAATAAGGGTTCTACACGTAAGACATCTTTCGGGGAAAGTTGCCACCGGAAGCGGGGTGCAAAACTATAATCTACGAAATTTTTGATGTCATCTTCGATATCTGCTTCTGTGATTGCACCATTGGCGTTTGTGGTTTGGCGGTCTTTGAATTTCTCGGAACCTCTCGTTAGAACTCCAGCACTGATTTGATAGCTAAAGTCTCCTTGTTTTTGTCCATAAAGCAAGTTGAGATTACCTAAAATTTGCCTATCTTCCAGGAAACTCACCCCCGCATCTAAAACACCGATAGGGCGATTTGGTTGTTTGAGAACAATATTAATAGTTCCGGCTACCCCTTGGGAATTTTGCCCAGCTGTGGGAGTACGAATAATTTCAATTCGTTCAATAGCACTAGCCGGAATGCGGTTAACTTCTACTTGGCGATTGTCACGGCTATCAGGAAGTTGCTGACCGTCAATTAAAATTTGTGTAAATCCTGCGCTGAAACCACGCAGTCTGACATCCCGATTTTCATCAAAGGGGCCTGTAATCACGACTCCAGGCAATCGGCGCAATACGTCTCCTGCTGTCGCATCATTAAATCGCTCAATTTCTTGGCGGTCAATGATGATTACCTGATTGGGTGCATCCAAACGTTGTTGGATAGGGTTGTCGCTTTCTCCTGTTACCAGAAGTTCTATGTCTGATTCGGTTTTTTCCTCTTCTTCCTCTTCTTCTTCAGAAGGTGGGATTTGGGCTGATGTGGAATTAATTTGTTTCAAAGCATCAGCACTATGAGAATTGTTAGTCCATTCAGACAAGGGTAGCGGTTGTTGGATCAGGTTTTCTACAGAAGCAACACTGGGAAAAGTTTGGGCATTTCCTGGTTGAGATAATATCCCCAGGATTATGGTTGTCAAACTCAGGTGGAAAATGGATGTTGATTGCTTCATGGTCTTGCACTCCTTGGGATGTCATGATTAAACAGTCCCCCCTCAATGAAAAAATTTTAGGATCGGTGTTCAGGATTTGAGGTTAATTGAGTTTGGTAGCTGGCTTTAATGGTGTTGGCTGATTGAGACTGCGGAAGTATAGACCGCCAACGATCGCCCAAAAACTGAGATAGCCTATAGCTTGGACTAGGTATAGTTTTTGCCTGTAGCCAAATAAGGTTTTGAGTAAAATTCCGGGAAATTGGCGGTCGGGTAAGGTGGTGGATAAGTCCCAAATTTGGGAACCAAGCAGACAAGTTGTATTCTGATCTCCACATATACCCAAGGCTTCGGGGTTGATGTAGCTAAAGGCGATCGCAGCTGCATCAAGATGGTGCAGGGCAGAAATGACTAATCCAGAGACAATCATTAGTAGAAATACGCCCATGACTTGAAAAAATTGCTTCAAGTTAATGCGGACACTCCACTTAAATAGCAGTATGCCGATGAGAAAGGCGATCGCCAGTCCGGAAATAGCCCCGAATATTGGTGTCCAGCCTTCTTGGAACTTAGCGACGATAAACAAAGCCGTTTCTAAGCCTTCCCGAAAGACAGCAATAAAAACTAAGCTGAAAATCGCCCAACCTGCTTGACTGTCTTGACCCAAGGCACTTTTCACAGAACCTTCAATTTCGGCTTTGAGAAAACGTGCTTGTTTTGTCATCCAAATCAGCATCCAACTCAACATGGCGATCGCAATTACACCCAGTCCAACTTCAAACAACTGCTTAAATACAGGTGCATAAAGTTGGTCAGAGGTTTGCAATCCCTTGAGTCCTAAATGAATTAGCAAACCAAAGCCAAAGCTGGCTAAAATGCCACTCAGAACTCCTAAGTAAACCCAGCGATTCAAAACTTGCTTTTGCGCTTGCTGTAAACAGGCGAAAACAATACCAACGACTAAAGCAGCTTCTACACCTTCCCGCAGGGTAATAAAGAAGGTGGGTAATGCAGCACTCCAATTCATAAGTAATTCGTAGTTCGTAATTCTTAATTCGTAATTCGTAATTAGGAAATTTGCTTTTGACAAATTGGCATTATATAGGATTCCTATTTGATTTCTGTTGCCGTAGCCTGCGCTTACAACTCAAAAAGCCGTTTCCCACTCCCTACTCCCCACCTACGTAAGTAAGTTTAAAAATCAAAGCGGATCACTATATGGTTGCGGCAGATAATTCTTCTTCAGGGTTGACTGTTTTAGATACTTTCTCTTTGTGTTTAGAGGATTTTTTGCCGTGAGGCTTGGATTTCTTGGGTTTTTCTGTTTCTAGTTCTTCAACCTCAGCAACAATCTCTTCTGTTGTGCTTTCAGTTGTAATAGTTTCGGGTTCTGACTCTGCTATTACTTCCGTTTCCGTCGTTTCGGCTGTTTCAGTAGATTCTTCTGTGCTGGCGTGTTCTTTAGACTTCTTAGACTTATGTTTGTGGTCTTTTTCCTTTTTGGCTTCAGTTTCTAAGGATGTAGCCAAAGCTGCGCCTGGGAAGAAGAGGGTAGCTGCGATACCAGTTACAACAGTTTTAGTTAAAAATGCTCTCCGTAACATAGCTTTTACCTGATGCCTGTATGTGGTGAATACGAAGAGTATGGCAGACAAAAATAACAGAAATATAACAGCCTGCTATTTTCTAGATTATTTCAACCCATGCAAATTTTAACCACGATAATAGAGTTAACCTTTTTCGTGAAAACATCATGGAAACCCTCACCTTAAACATACCTCCAGCCGTAGGTTTAACCGATGAGCAGTTTTATCAACTCTGCATTGCTAACGAACCTTGGCAATTAGAACTTACCCAGACTGGAGAATTAATTATTATGCCTCCAACAGGCGGAGAAAGCGGAATTAGAAACTCTGATATTAATATTGAACTCGGTTTATGGAACCGTCAAACCAAGTTAGGCAAAGTCTTTGACTCTTCCACCGAATTTAAACTACCCAATGGTGCTTATCGCTGTCCTGATGCGGCTTGGGTGAAGTTAGAACGCTGGGATGCTTTAACAAAAGATGAAAAACGACGCTTTCCGCCTATTTGTCCTGATTTTGTGATTGAATTACGTTCAGAAACTGATAGTTTAGCAAAATTACGCGCCAAAATGCGGGAATATCAAGACAATGGTGCGCGTTTAGGTTGGTTAATTGACCCGCAAACACCTTCAGTAGAAATTTATCGGACAGGACAGGAGGTAGAAGTTTTAAACTTCTCTTTTGATCATCCTCCTCAACTTTCTGGTGAAGAAGTTTTACCGGGTTTTGTACTAGATATGGCGATTATTTTAAATCCATAGTGAGTAATTTACAGAAAAATTTGGTTTATTCGAGCGTTTCTAACCAAACCTGCAAATCAGCCATGCTAGTAAAATCAAGCAATGCTTCGCCCAGATTTTCTAATTGTTCTAAAGACAGAGTTTCCACACGCTGAAGTACATCTGAAGATAATTCTCCCACACGGCGTGTTAGTAAACGGATGATCAGCGATCGCTCTCCCTCTTCCTTAATTTCTCGGTAAACTCTGGTTTCCTTGAGTGTAATTCCTAACATTTTTTCTACCTCTATTCGGCTTAATTGCTCAAACTTGTACACCATGATCGTGGTTACTAAGTCCATTATGGCGTAATTTACAGTTTCGCTCTCCTCCACAGAAGAACGTTCTAGCAAATATCGCGCTTCTTGTGGAGCCAGTTCATCATCTACAGTAGTTAACACCATCAATCCTACCCATAAAGGTAAAGAGCGAATATCCCCCAATTCATCTAAATATATCCGATTTACTTGGTCTCCATTTAGTTGGTTGCGATGGGGATAAATATCACTTTGTTCGATGCTGCGGGATGGGTAAATAATCACCGCTTGCCAGTCACTAAACCTGTTACGGTTACGGTAGAAATATAATGAAGTCTCTGCAAATACCCGTTCATAAAGTCTTTCGTCTTTTTGAAACTGCACTTCACAGAAATACACTATGCCTTTCCCAGCATTTTCTGGTGGGAGAAATACGCCATCAATCTCAAATTTAGGTTCTTTGACTGCTACCGAATCAAATTTATATTCACTTGCATTTTCTGGAGGATTTGTCAATAGTTCAAAAAGTAATATGGGAGATTGTTGAAATAGTTTGTAAAAAATTGAGTCCCGACGCATGAAGAAATTTTTATTTAATTTTGCAATCAAAATAATTATACATTATTAGAACTATTTATTTAGTAGTTAAAATTGTTACTTCAGCTATTAATTTGAGATTGCTTAGGATTTACGAAAAAACTCTCTAAAATCCTCTTGACTTAGTGTTCTTTGTGTCCTTTGCGGTATGCGCTACGCGAACGTTTTTTCAAAAATTTGCGTAAGTCCTGTTGCTAATATCTAGTAATCAAATAATTACGAATTACGAATTATCAATTACTTTGGCTTTTTCATCAAACAATTCTATTTGAAAACAAGAACCTTTACCCAATGTACTGGTAACAGTAATTTTACCCTTGTGAGCTTGGACAATTTGTTGAGCGATCGCCAATCCTAAGCCAAAGCCACTATGCGCTCTATGAGTTTGACTACGATAGAATTGTTCAAAAATATAGTGCAAATCTTGTTCGGGGATTCCTGTACCATTGTCTTCTACTTGAATACTTACTGAACGAGGTAAACAGACTAACTTTAGCTCAATAAAACCCCCAGGTTCCGTATATTTAATGGCATTACTTAACAAATTCAGTACAGCTTGAGAGAATAAATCTGGTTCTATTCCTCGTTTGACTATTTGTGTAGGAAAATCAGTTTTTAAAGTTAATTCTTGGTCTTCGCAATAAATAGCTTGTTCTTCAGCCAAAGTTTGCAGCAATTCTACAAGGTCAGTTTGTTTTAATAGCTTGGGGTCAAGTTCTCCTTCATGACGTGCAAGAAATAACAGGTCATTAACAAGACCACTAATAGCTTTAGTAGTTTTAATGATTGTCTGGAGGCGAAAGCGAGTTTCAGTATCAGACTCCACCACATACATCAACCCTAATTGAGCGTGATTCAAAACTTTAGCTAATGGAGTTCGCAATTCATGGGAAGCGTAAGCCGTAAATCGATCTAGCCTTTGGTATGAATCATGAATAGGTTGCATAGCCAAACCCCCTAAAAACCAGCCTGTCAATGCAATTACACCTAGTCCTAAAGGTACACCAACAGCTAACAGAAAACACAGTTGTGTTAGTGTTTCTTGGACAGGTGTGAGGGGTGAAGCAATTTGCAGATAACCAATTAGTACCCCATCTTGTATGACTGGGAGAGTTACCTGACGTAGCCATATTTCTGGAGAATTGGAGCGATCGCTATATTCTGGTAGAACCTTTTGCAGCGTTTCAAATCCTGAAGAAATCTTGAAGGGTGTTTTAGGTTGTACCTTGACAAACCGAAGTAGCTTTCCTTCTGGAGAATACCAACGTGCATAAGCGATTTCACTTTCTAAACTACTGATTGATAAAGTATTACTACCCAGTAAAGGCACATCATCCAGCTTAACTCGCCACTGACCTTGATGTAGTCGATAGCGAATACCAGCAGCCATGACACGACTTTTACCATAGAGTTCGAGATCAAAAGCTTCTTGACGGTCTTTGACAACATAGACATAAAGAATAGTGGCAAAAACTACCAATATACTTCCCATAGACAAGGTAAACCAACGGGCTAAGTTGCGACGACTGCGGCGAAATAGGTTAGTCATTCGTCATGAGGAAGTGACAATTCTTCTCGCCCTGCGCCCTGCTTCCTAATCCCTGTGTGAAACGATACCCTAACCCATAAACTGTTTCAATCCATTGATCAACTCCCAGTTTTTGTAGACGTTGGCGTAATCGTCGAATTTGCACTGTGATGGCATTATTTCCTAACTCTGTATCCCATGTCCATAAAGCTTGCTCTAATTGATCACGGCTGAGAATTTGACGGGGATGACGGATGAAGTATTCCAATAACTGACATTCACGCACAGAGAGTTCCACTGTTTGTTGTTGTCGTTCTACGATGTGAGTATCTAGATTCAGGTGTAAGTCGGCAAACTTTAAAATTTGGTCTTGCCAAACAGGCGATCGCCTCGCTAAAGCCCGCACTCTTGCTAATAATTCCAGCATATCTACAGGTTTGACAAGATAATCATCTGCGCCAGCATCTAACCCTTTGACCTTATCTAAAATACTGTCCTTAGCTGTCAGTATGAGTACAGGAGAGGTTTTACCTATAAAACGGTACTGCTGGCAGAGATTAATCCCACTTCCTGTAGGTAGCATCCAGTCTAATATCAGCAAATCATAATCTTTTTCACCCATTAACCAGGAGGCTGTTTCACAGCTACCAACCCCATCAACAATATATCCTGCCCTAGATAGGACTGTGTTTAAAGGTTCTAAGAGTTCTGCATCGTCTTCGACTACTAAAATTTTCATGCCAAATATTAAAAAATTTATACATGAGGATGAGAAGATTAATCTATAATAATGCAGATATTTCTCAATAGATAGCCCTTGATTATTGAAAATGCAAAAGCAGAATCCTCTTGTAAATTTGTGGCAATATCTGATAAAAAGTCACAAAGCATCTACGCTTTTGAGCTTAGGGTTAGAATTTTGGCTACCATTACCCCTAATTGGTATCAGTATTTGGCTAGGAGGACAAAGTGTGGCTAACCAGATGTTAAGTTACGCTTATGACACCAGTATTTATTTAGAAGCGAATCACCAGGTAATAGTTCAATTATCTGTAGCTGTATTAGCCATCGAAGCAGAAATTAAGCAGCAGACAGGATTTACTAAGGTGAGTATTAAAACAAGCGACTCAGCCATCAAAACACTAGACATTGAATTAGCAACTATAGATATCGCCGCCGTAGAGATAGGAATTGCTCAGGAGTTGGGTTTAGATTTAACTACGGTTAAACGTCTTACCCGTTACCAATTTACTGAGTAATATCATGTTTTATAAATCACGTATTAATTTTTAGCACCTCACCAAATTTCATTATTCCCGTCCTACGACCTTTGGCGCATTCACCCGTAAAGTCATTTGTTCACAACCCACAGTTGCAAAAGGCTGACTTAAACCTATCCCAGAAAAAGGACTTTCAGCCGCAATTTCTAACTTGGAACCCACCAAACCCAAACGACTCTCAAAGTCAAAGTCAAATTTGAGCAAATTATCACCCATTCTACTGAAACTCGCAGCACCTAACCGTTGTCGCCATGCCAAGCTTTGCTGATTATAGTTGAGAGTACATAGCAAGACATTGCCTTGTCGGACATTGACACGTTTTTCTTCCCAGCTAAAATCAGCTAATTCCTTGGGTAGTCCCCAAATTTCCCGACCACCAGCTACAGAATCCGCATTATCTACATAAATGTGAGATACCCAAACGCCGATTTTACCTTGATAAATCACCACAGCCGGGGCAACAATTAACTCATTGTACTCCAGCACTGAACCTGATTTATACTGTGATAAATACATACCACCAAGAGTTTTACCAGGCCATACAGAAATAATATCTAACTCTGCCGGCACAAGCGGTCTTACTCGGTCAATATTCACCAAATGCAGAGTTTGAATAGCATCACCTTTAAGAATCCAAGGGGCTGAAGGGTAAGACATAAACGAATTTCGAGTAAAAAAAACAGAGGTCAGTTCTTCCTCTTCTCTGTGGCGCTACGGTGTAAACACATCCTTAACCAAAGAAAGTTTCCAGTCCTAAAAACAGAATTGAACCGGAAATCCAGATTTTTCTTTGCGTCTAACGCACTTCGTGCTAGAGCCTACGGCACGCTACGCGAACGCTGATGCGCCTTTGCATGAGATTATCCTCTTGACAAATCTCCAACACAAGAGAATGAAACAGCCCTGTTTGCGGGGATGGGTTTAATTTTAACTTCTCACACCTTAAAAAAAATCCCACCCAGGCATAAGCTTGGATGGGTAAAAATCTTCAATGGAGGCAATATTTACAACTATTTGCTCTCAGTGAAATCAGCGTCAATCACATCATCACCACCACTGGAGGGAGTAGAACCACCATCTTGAGGTGCAGCACCAGGAGCAGCTGCATCACCACCAGCTTGCTGATATATATTGCTACCAACGGCAAATAATGCTTGTTGTAACTCTGGTGTTAACTTCTTGATTTGCTCGTCATCTTCTTTAGCAACAGCTTCACGGATGTCTTTTACCAAACCTTCCACCTTCGTCTTGTCAGCTTCAGGAACTTTATCACCTAATTCCTGCAACTGCTTCTCAGCTTGGTATGCCAAAGAGTCTGCTTGGTTCTTGCGTTCAATTCTTTCCCGACGTTCCTTGTCAGAAGAAGCATTTTGTTCAGCTTCTTGTACCATCCGGTCAACATCAGATTTATCTAACGTAGAAGCGCCAGTAATGCTGATAGATTGTTCCTTACCAGTACCTTTATCCTTAGCAGTTACATTCAAGATACCGTTGGCATCAATATCAAAGGTAACTTCAATTTGAGGCACACCGCGTGGTGCAGCAGGAATACCATCCAGTCGGAAAGTTCCTAAGCTCTTGTTATCGTTCGAGAACTCACGTTCACCTTGAAGCACGTGGATTTCCACATTGCTTTGCCCATCCACGGCTGTAGAGAAGACTTCCGATTTCTTGGTAGGAATGGTAGTATTCCGGGGAATGATTTTAGTCATCACACCGCCCAATGTTTCCACACCCAAAGACAGTGGAGACACATCTAATAGTAAGATGCCTGTAACATCGCCCGCTAACACACCAGCTTGAATAGCTGCACCAACTGCTACCACTTCATCAGGGTTAACACTTTGGTTAGGGTCTTTATCTAATACCTTCTTCACCACCTGTTGCACAGCTGGGATACGGGTAGAACCACCAACCAGTACAACTTCATTAATATCTGTTCTACTGAGTTTAGCATCCCGGATTGCGTTTTCCACAGGGATGCGGCAACGGTCAATTAAATCCGAGCAGAGTTCTTCAAATTTAGCACGGGTTAAAGTTGTATCCAGGTGCTTCGGACCATCCTGGGTAGCAGTGATAAATGGCAAATTGATTTCTGCTTGAGAAACGCTAGAAAGCTCAATTTTGGCCTTTTCTGCGGCTTCAGTCAAACGTTGTAAGGCTTGTTTATCTTGACGTAGGTCAATTCCTTCGTCTTTTCTAAATTGCTCCGCCAAGAAATCAACTATTTTCTTATCAAAGTCGTCACCACCCAGGTGAGTATCACCAGAAGTAGCTAGTACTTCAAATACTCCATCACCTACTTCCAAGATGGATACGTCAAAAGTACCACCACCAAGGTCAAATACCAAAATGGTTTCGTTGCTCTTTTTATCAAAACCATAAGCCAGAGAAGCGGCTGTAGGCTCGTTGATAATCCGCAGAACTTCAATACCCGCTATTTTACCAGCATCTTTTGTTGCTTGTCGCTGGGAATCATTAAAATATGCCGGAACAGTGATTACAGCTTGGGTGACAGTTTCACCCAGATATTTGCTGGCATCTTCCACTAGTTTACGAAGAACTTTTGCAGAAATTTCTTCGGGAGCAAAGGCTTTGCCCACTATCGGACAATCCAGCTTCACATTACCGTTGCTGCTCAGAACTTTGTAAGAAACTTCCGTAGACTCATTACCAACTTCGTCATAACGTCTTCCGAGAAAGCGTTTGACTGAGTAAAAAGTATTTTCAGGGTTCATCACCGCCTGACGTTTGGCGATTTGACCAACTAAGTTATCACCGTTTTTGGCAAATGCCACTACTGACGGTGTTGTGCGAAAACCTTCTGCGTTAGCAATTACAGTGGGTTTACCACCTTCCATAACCGCTACGCAAGAGTTTGTGGTACCTAAGTCAATTCCAACTACTTTTGCCATTGTAAGTATTGGCTCCGTATAACTACAAATGAATGAATGGGAATATAAGGAACTAAATTTTGAAGCAACTGCTTAAAAAACAGTCATTTCAGCATTAACGACCTTTAATTTGGCTTTCCTGGGGTTAAAACCCCAAGTTATCCTGATATATATACTGAGAACTTCAGTGAGAGCCAGTCCATTTAGGAGGGTTTCCCGAACCTTGAACAGGGCGGTTAATTTTAAAGGATGTATTTAGTTGGTTCATTGAGAAATTTGCTTTCACTTTGTCTAATGTATGAGAATTAATACTTTCAGCAATTAGGGTGAACCGTAATTTCAAAGTGGTGTTTGCCGTCTTTAACTGTCACAAACCCTGGATTTACTCAGGATAAGTATCTAAAAAACTATGTTGTCTACCTAGAAACACGGTTAAATTAAATTTATTCTCTACATCAGTTATTTTTTAGTACATAGGTATTAATTTTAATAATATTAGTCTTATAGAGGATTCCTATTTGATTTCTGTTGGCGTTGCCTGCGCTTTGCGCTTACAAGTTAAAAGGCTGTTTCCCACTCCCCACTCCCTACTCCCCACTCCCTACTCTCCACCTACGCAAGTCAGTTGAAAAATCAAAGCGGTTTACCGCAAAACTTCCACTTCTTCAGCAGTATTCATTTGGTCAAGGACTCCCCAGACTTCTTGTAAAAGTGCTTCTAAACCTGTGCGGGTAACTGCTGAAATCAAGAACACTGGACCCAAGGAAAGGTGATTCAGTTCAGTAGCTAAGGCTTCTAAATCTACTGTTTCCCTATCAACAGCATCAATTTTATTTAAGGCCAAAATTTGCGGGCGCTTGGCTAAACCTCGTCCGTATGCTTGCAACTCTTGCTGAATTGTCCTATATTCACCAATCACATCTGGACTAGTTGCATCAATCAAGTGTAGCAAAACCTTAGTGCGTTCAATGTGACGTAAAAAATCGTATCCCAAACCCGCACCGTGGGAAGCGCCTTCAATCAAACCGGGAATATCAGCAAAAACAGTCCCATCACCAGTAGGTTTTCTGACTACACCCAAATTAGGGATGAGAGTTGTAAAAGGATAGTCGGCAATTTTAGGACGTGCGGCTGATAGAGAGGAAATTAGTGTAGATTTACCAGCATTTGGTAAACCAATAATCCCTACTTCCGCCAAAAGTTTCAACTCTAAGCGTAATACTTTCATTTCTCCTGGTAGTCCAGGTAAAGCATACTCTGGGGCGCGGTTACGGTTACTCAAAAAATGCTGATTTCCTAATCCACCTTTTCCGCCCTCAGCTACCCGAAAACGTTGTCCAGGTTCAACTAAGTCGCAGAGTAACGCCCCTGTACTCCCATCATAAACAGATGTACCACAGGGAATTTCCACGATTAAATCTTTACCATTAGCCCCTGTACAGTTATTTGGCCCACCCCTTCCACCATTATCGGCTTTAAAAAGATGCTTGTATCTGAAGTCGAGCAAAGTTTGTAGGTTGGTATCAACCACAAAAATCACTGAACCCCCTCTTCCCCCATTTCCTCCAGAGGGACCCCCTGCTGGTACATATTTCTCACGTCGGAAGGCGACAATACCATCGCCACCTTTACCCGCTTCAACTTCGATTAGTGCTTGATCAATAAATTGCATGATTTAGTTATTGGTCATTGGTCATTGGTCGTTGGGAATTTTTTCAGAATTAAGAGGAAACTCTTACTCCAAAATGAATTACAACAATTTTAGATTGCTTAAGATAGTCTGATTTATTCTCGCCTACTTACTTCAATATATGCTGAAATATCTTCTTCACCTGCATCGGCTAGATAGGAAAGGGTGCGAAAACCTAATATCGCGGTTAAAGGGACATTGAGGGGAAATGATTTTCCCCAAAAAACGGGCAATTTTGGGCTTTGACACTCTCCTGAGCAAAAATAAGCAGATTGCTAACGAAATTTGCCCATACTTAAAAAAATTGACTACAAATTTGATACATTAATTAATGCGAAAGTATCTCAAATATAACCATATAAGAGATAACATCAGCACCCAACTAAGGAAAAAATCTGATTACTTATTATTAATTACACATGAAATTTTGTTTTGGTATTGAGCATGAAGTCGCTTTTCTCAACGAATCAGGAAAATTTGCTGATTTTTCCCAGACAAAATTTGCTGACTTTGATCAAATTGTGGAAAAACTCCCAACATACCCCAATGATTATTCACAATTGCGCGTTGGTGATGCTGGTATTCGGCAAAAGAGATGGTATATCGAAGGCTTTGAAAGATTTGCTGATTCTGATAAAGTTATCGACTGTCTACCTAAAGGGATTGAAATTAGAACCACGATTCACTCTGATATTCAAGGGGCTTTAACTGAATTGTTAGCAAGTTTTCAGTTATTACGTGAGGTGGCGACTGGCTACGGTTTTTTACCAGTTTTAACTAGCTTTAACCCTCATCAGACTGTATTTGAGCCTCAACCCCCTTTAAATGATTATGAACTCAAACAGTTACAGACTTATCCTGATGAACGCACCGCTAATATTTACATGGTGACTTATGGGCCAGATTTAAATATTTCTGTCGCAGATTTACCAAATGAAAATCTGATCGATATTGGCAAAAAGTTAACTTATTATAGTCCCTATATCGTTCCTTTCAGTTATAGTTCTCCTTTTTATAATGGGAAATTATGGGATGGTTTATCGGTACGAACTTTTATGAGAACGGGAAAAAGATCCGCAGCTTTGGTGTTTGTGGAGAAACAAGAACAGTTAATTAAAAGTGTACCTTCATTAACAAAGGTAGCACGTATTCCGGCGGAAGTGGGACGTATCGAATTTAAAGCTTTTGATAGTTGTGATGATTTCTCTATCTATGGGGGTTTGTTAGCATTATTAAAAGGTTTGATTTTAGATAAAACCCTAGAGGGGAGGGCGATTATACCTGATGCAGATTTACATCAAGTTTCTGCCAAACAAGGGTTTGATAATCGGGAAATTTTGGCTCAGGCTACCCAACTTTTAGAAATAGCTGAAGTTTCCCTGGGTAATGATGGAGATGTGCATTTATTAATGCCTTTAAAAGAGATGCTAGGCCAGCGTAAAACTAAATCTCATGAACTCATAGAAACTTTCAAAAGTGTAGGTTCCATAGAAGAAGCACTGAAACAGACTTACCAAAGATACTGATTCCCAGTGTGATGCTAGGTGAGGTTTTGCTCAAAGGAAGTTTGGGTTCAATCTGCCTATTTTGTTCCTTCAACTGCGGCCATTTTATCTAAACTTTAGTAATCTCATGACTAGTTGACCACAGGAAGTTGTGAGAGAAGTTCCCAGACGATACAATTTGCGGATCATATTTAAGGCAGAGTATGGCACACGCAGTCGAAGTGGGTACAATACCGGAAGATAGAACCAGTAATAAGCCTTTTTGAGGTTGTTCCACTTTGAGCAGGTTTCTACATGGAGAAAATCTGAGATATCTACAACTAGTCCTCTACCTTCGTGCATCATCACATTACGACCGTGGACATCATGAGGGTGGAGTCCGTGACTTTGGGCATAGTCAAGCGCTGCATCAATGTCTTGGATTACTTGCTTGGGAATAGGTAAACCCAAGTGGATACAATCATAGAGAGTTGTTCCATAAAGCCGTTTCAAGACTAAAAACTGATCTTTGGCGTAGAAACACTCAGAGAATGCCCGATGAGAACCTAGAAGACGGTAGACTTCTACTTCCTCTTCATAGCCAGGCCGTCCTGGGGCATAAATTTTGACTACAGAATCAGGGTGGTCAGGGTGATAGACTACTGCGGCATAATTTCCTGTACCCAGAAGCAGCCAAGGTTCTGGAAGAGAGTGAACCTGGATGGGATTGTGGGGATCAACACTTTCAATTTGTAAGCTAGGCAGTAGTTGCCGATAAATAGTTTCGACCAGCTGCTTTGGGGAAGATTTGTCCATATTGGATCACTATCGGGAACAATGAGATGTTTTCAGAGGCTAAAAATTCCTAATATTATGGTCATTCATGTGTTTCTGGACTAAAGTCGCAGGAACTGGAATAAATATTTTGGAAGTCCCTGAAAAAATGCCATATGAACAAATATAAATTACTCCTGGGTGTGTTGTGGTGAGGTTACTGCATTTTGAATTGTTGAAGGTGCGTTACTGTTTTGCTTGAGAGTCGGACTTAATTTCCTGGCTGGGCGGAATCCCTTCAATGGGAATTAAGGCTTCCATCACGGCTTTGACAATTGGTGCGGCTACAGTGGAACCGTAAGCATCAGCACCTTTTGGCTCATCTGCTACTGCAAAAACTACGTAGCGGGGGGATTCTACTGGTAAGATACTCACAAAGCTAGTAATGCGCGCATCTGGAATATAACCCCCATTGGGACTAGCTTTTTGAGATGTGCCTGTTTTACCACCAATGCGATAACCTGGGATTTGGGCAGATTTTCCAGTACCTTCTGATACAACAGTTTCCATCATTTCCACTACCGTTTGGGCTGTAGCTGGTGAAAATATGGGTCGTGGTGTTAGAAGATTGGGCGCGTAATGCATTTGCCCTTTGGTATCGACTAGCCCTTGAACTACATGGGGTGTGACTAATTTACCACCATTGGCTAAAGCACCGTGCATTTGCACTAACTGTAAAGGGGTAACAGAAAAGCCTTGGCCAAAGGATGTAGTGGCGGCTTCAATGGGGGAAGCGAGAAATTCTTTTTGACTTTTGAGTTGTCCGCGAACTTCAAAAGGTAAGTCTGTTTCAACTGTTTGTCCTAATCCTAAGCGTTGTAACCAGTTGTAATAGACTGTTGCCTGCATCCGTTGAATCATCCGCACCATGCCAATGTTGCTGGAAGTTTGCAGAATTTGGGCAATGTTGATGTTGCCATAAATGTTGTTACCAGCATTTCTAATGGTGTGCTTACCTATCTGAATAGAGCCGGGGTCATTAAATATATCATCGGGTTTAATTACACCATTTTCTAGGGCGATCGCCACATTCAAAGGCTTAAAAGTTGATCCCGGCTCATAAAGATCAGCTACTGTCCAGTTTCTAAATAGGGAAATATCAGCACGGGAATATTCATTGGGATCATAATTAGGATAAGAGGTTAGAGCCAATAAAGCACCATTAGAGGCATCCATAACAATTACTGCCCCACGTTTAGCCTGAAACTTCTCTACTTGTTGTTGTAAAGCAGTTCTGGCAACCCTTTGTAAACGGCTATCAATAGTTAATTTCAGTCGCAGGTCATCAAAATTTAAAAATCCTTCTGGTGCATGATTTGGGAGCATTACCCCATTCCCGGAACGACTTAAGCGCACCGTTTGCACAGAACGCTCCAATAAACTTTCTTGGCTAAATTCTATACCAGCCTGACCACGACGATCCATATTGACATAGCCCACAACATCTGCAACTACGTTTTTTTGTGGGTAATATCGGGAATATTGTTGAATTAACTCTAAGCCATTCGATTTTAATGATCTCACCCGTCCCGCACTCACTTCTGGTAAAGCTGAAGCCACCGTAATTCCACTTTGGCGACTACCAAAAGTTTTGATCAACTCAGCCGGGGTTCTATCCAGAATAGGGGACAGGCGTTCTGCCATTTGTTCATTGGATAGATTGAACAGCTTAGGATGGGCGTATAAGGTATATACAGGCCGATCAATCGCTAATACATCGCTATTACGATCTACCACTAAGCGACGGGGAACGAAAGGCCGGAAACTGACCATTTGCTGCTGACGCGCTCTTTGAGTTAGCTTTTCTCCCTGAACAATCTGCAACTGATACAAATTAATAGCTAAACCCAAGGCTGCGACCATTAAGATCCCCCAAACCACGAATAATCGAGATTTAGTATTTGTGATCTGATGTTGAGTGTTAAAGGTAAAGCTGAATCTCTGCATAAACTGGAAAAGAAAAGCTTTTTTCCCGTTTTTCCAGGCTGGATTCCGCAAATTTTTCAATTTTAACTTACTTGGTGATTTCTGCATTTACCTACTCAGTTATCTTGTTTTACAGCCGGGGTTTGGTGCTAATATCCCAGTGGCGAGAGAGTATTTGGGGGCGTTTCTACATTTGCCGGTGTTACCGGTTGTATGACATGAGAATTATGAGATGGAGATGCTGTGGGCAAAAAAATTGTTCTATCTGGTGTTGGTTTCACTAGTCCGGTGTCTTCCTGTTCTCCTTCTTCAGCCATTTTGTTTTTCAGAGTAGCGTTGATGGTGGTTAACTGTCGTTCACGCAGTTGGAGATTTTGCAAGTTCTTATATCCCTGACTCCACAGTTGTTGAGAATATACAATGGAACCATACATACATAAAGTTGCTGTCACCAATAAAAATGTCACAACTGAGGAATAACGATGTGATGTATACAACCTAGCTAACCACAAAGGTAGAGTTGCAGCAGTAGACATCACAGGGATCTGACTTTCCCCTGGTTGGGGGTTTTTCTGAGTGGTTGTGTGTGACTGATTTTTCAACTGGGGAAGTAACGGTTTAGCCACCTCTGGTAAACCTTGCGTTACCGGAATTGGCAATTGTTGAGCAGAACGAGAACGCCGTTTCCTTCTTGAGGGTACTGGTAAAGTTTCCCCTGTAGGTTTAGATGCGCTCTCCAGATGAGAACTGGAAGATAGAGAGCGGCCTTGACGACGACGAGATGGCATAGAATTTCTCTGGAACCAATTATCCGTTTGAGTAACGGAAGATTTACGAACAAAAACCATAATGAAGATAATTTATATTTAGAGGCGGTTTTGGCTAGAGTGAGAATCCTGTTCTGCGTTCACAGCACTGAAACACACAAGAGCTTTGAAACAGTTATGATGCCGTTTGTGCCGAATATTTAACTCATAATCCCCGTGGCTTTTCTCCAAGGAAGATACTGCGCTAACAGCAGGGAGAGTTTCAAAATTCGTGAGTTGCTTTGCACTTAAAGTATGGCAATAGAAGGCAGTCAGGGGCAAGACCCTGTTACCCCTCGTTGGTCAAAATTTAAACTCATGCTTTTGGTTCTAATATTTACAATACTGTCAGTAATTTAACCCTACACTGAATCTACTCCAACTTACTGCAAGTCTTAAGCTCTGTCGGGAGATAATTTTGAAGTTTAATTAAGTTTATATACTGAATAAAGCAAGATATATATATTACATATTGGTTGTATAGCAGTTTGATGAATGTATTTGCTAACCAGTGGATGTTACCTTTAAGTATACAAAATATACTAATTGATATACGGGAAAATATACTTAATTATGGATACTCCTTACTCTACTACATAACGACTAAACTGTAAAAAATCAACCAAAAGTATTACTTTTGAAAATATCAGTACAAAGCATTTCAACAATTAGCAATAAATAGGTTATCTTATTCAACAGGCGATTTTTTTTGTCGCTATTATTGGTGAAAGAGGAGTTGATTATGAAAACAAAAATCTTTGGTTTTATGCTGATGTTAGGGCTGGCTGCATTTCTAGGAGCTTGTGAACCTCAACCTGGTGAAACTCCACCGGCTACTGCACCTGCTGCTCCTGGTGAGCCTTCCGACGGTGCAACTCCTGCCCCTGCACCGGATAGCACCCCATAATTTTATCGTGGTAAAATCGCTCCCCATAAATAGTGATGTTTTTGACTACAGTAGATTTACTATTTAAGTCACGGGAAACATCTCAGTAAGAGCGCAAGTTAAGGACACTGGTAAGTATAGTTCCTCGTTGGAGCAGGTGTCTATTTTATGACTTACGCCGAGATATTCGGAAACTTCTATTCCACTGTGGGATCTGTTGCTTCTGTGGTTAGTTGTTTCGGTTCTTGCGTAAGTCTTATTTATGGTATAATTTTTAATTAAAAATACTTGTCTTGAAGATTTAGCAGTTAAGTGTATAGAATTTATCCTGATTTCTGCACAAGGTATTTTTATGTTGCTGCTGCAATTTAGTACATCTCATTATTGTCGCAAAGCTCGTCTGGGGTTGGGTTATAAGCAAATTAATTATCAAGTTGAAAATCTGACTCCTGGACTGCATATTTTCCGAGTTAAACCTTTAACAGGTTTGAAGACTTTGCCTGTATTGTTACCGGAAATTGAGGGTGAACCGAATGCGATCGCGGATTCTACAGAAATATTAAAATATTTGGAAGGTTATCAGCCAGAACCATGTTTATGTTTACCTAATCATGAACAGCAAATAGAAGCCTCGATGCTAGAAGATTGGTTGGATGAAAGCATCGGTACTGCTACAAGGTTTGTATACTATCAGTTTCGGGCTGGGGAAGGCAAGGAAATTGACCCTTCATTACTGAGCCAAACTGTAATATCAGTAGTCCGCCAACAATATGGGATTAATCAGGCTAGTGTAGAATTAGCGAAAAAGCGACTGACCACTGCATTTGACGAGTTATCGATGCGCTGGCAAAAACATGATTATTTAGTAGGCGATCGCATCAGCATAGCAGACATTAGCGCCGCCGCTTTACTTAGTCCTCTAGCACTGATTCCCCAGTATCGTCAACAATACCCCTGGTTATTTGAACGTATTGCCCAAATCCATCAACTGTGTGGTCAACCCTTACCACCGGGATTATCAGGAGTGGAAAAATGAAGATAACCAAAAAAATATTTTTGGGGATTTTAACTCTTAGCACCAGTATTTTTATCTGGTTAACTAGCACCTGGGGACAAGGTTTAGTAGCATTACCACCGCCAGAAGATATACCAGAAGAGATATTACGCACCCAAATAATTATAGACGCGCGATCGCCCCTAGATGGTAAACCCCTCAACCCAGCCGAATACGCAGAATTACAAGAACAATTACAAATCAGTCCTCCACCCAAACTCAGTGCCGATGTCCGCCAAACTATTTACCTCATCAGACTACGTAAAGCCCTACTGCAAATTTTCCCCTTCCTAGATATTTAATAACATAATTATTACACTCTTCAACCGTAAAGCCCCTGAAATTATCTTCAGAAGGCACAAGCAAAAATGATCAATGCCACCTGCTAAAACTGCAAGAAACCGCCCAACTCAGCAGAGCATTTATTTATCAGTATGTTACATAGTAAAGTAAAATATATTTATGGCAAAACTAAAATTAATACTGAAACTTCCTTTTTATCCAGTCAACTTTTACCAAAAAGCCGTCCTAAAAGACTTACACTGAGCAGTTTGACAAGCTCACTGCAAAACTTGCCGAAGTGACGGGGCTTGTATCCCGTTCTTCTCGGTCAAAATAAATGTAAACAATATATTTTAGTCATAGTAATACCACCCAGGCTCTAATCTATATAATCAGCACTGGGATTGAGTAAATGGATCTCTGAACATATTGAGGAAAACCATCCCTGAAGCTTTTCCCCAAAAAATCCAGGGGATTGTAGTTTCCCTAGTGAAGGTTAAACTTCTACTAACAGAGTGGATATTTGTCTATATTGTTAGCAACTATATCATTCAATTACTTTATCGAAATTTAGGTAGCTTCATGTCCATCACAACAATTGTTGCAGAACAGGTTAACCGTATAGTAGGGAATCAACATCACGATCCCTTTGAAATACTTGGTTCTCATTGCATAGAAAAAAATGGTAAAAAAGTTTGGGCTGTGAGAGCTTACCTACCAAATGCCAGTGCAGCATCAGTAGTTCTGCCAGAGCAACGTCAAGAATACCCGATGCAACCAGTACATCATCCCCACTTTTTTGAATGCACAATTGAAATAGCAGAACTCACAAACTACCAACTACGCATCAAGGAAGGAGAGCATGAGCGTGTCATCTATGACCCCTACGCTTTCCGTTCCTCCAAATTAACAGATTTTGACTTGCACCTGTTCTCCGAAGGCAATCATCACCGTATATACGAAAAAATGGGGGCGCACCCCACCGAGATTAACGGTGTCAAAGGCGTTTACTTTGCCGTTTGGGCCCCCAATGCTCGTAATGTTTCCTTGCTAGGAGATTTCAACCTTTGGGACGGACGCAAACACCAAATGCGGAAAGGCCACACCGGAGTTTGGGAATTATTCATTCCTGAAATCGGCAAAGGAGAGCATTACAAGTATGAAATTAAAAATTTTGACGGACACATTTACGAAAAAACCGATCCCTACGGTTTTCAACAAGAACCCCGACCCAAAACAGCATCTATCGTCACTGACTTAAATGCTTATACTTGGTCAGACCAAAAGTGGATGGAAAAACGTCGTGAAACCGACCCACTCAGCCAACCAGTTTCAGTATATGAAGTACATTTAGGCTCTTGGTTACACGCTTCTAGTTCAGAACCAGCTAAATTACCCAATGGAGAAACAGAACCTGTAGTAGTAGTCTCCGAACTCAAACCTGGCGCACGCTTCCTCACCTACAGAGAACTAGCAGATAGACTGATTCCCTACGTCAAAGAATTAGGATATACCCATTTAGAACTGCTACCCATAGCTGAACATCCTTTTGATGGGTCTTGGGGATATCAAGTAACAGGATACTATGCCCCCACATCCAGATTTGGCAGTGCCGAAGACTTCATGTATTTTGTAGACCAATGTCACAAAAACGATATTGGCGTAATAGTCGATTGGGTTCCTGGTCACTTTCCTAAAGATGGTCATGGTTTAGCCTTCTTTGACGGTAGTCACCTTTATGAATACTCCGATCCCCGCAAAGGTGAACATAAGGAATGGGGTACTCTCGTTTTCAACTACAATCGCCACGAAGTCAGAAACTTCCTAGTCGCCAATGCTCTGTTTTGGTTTGACAAATACCATATTGATGGGATTCGGGTTGATGCTGTGGCTTCAATGCTTTACCTGG
The DNA here is from genome assembly GCF_963923915.1 of Nodularia chucula CCY0103. Taxonomy (NCBI): domain Bacteria; kingdom Bacillati; phylum Cyanobacteriota; class Cyanophyceae; order Nostocales; family Nodulariaceae; genus Nodularia; species Nodularia chucula. Next base: position 49,634 of record NZ_CAWUOL010000022.1, read on the forward strand.
ACTATTGTCGTGAACCAGGAGAATGGTTAACTAACGAGTATGGTGGTAGAGAAAACTTAGAAGCAGCAGATTTTCTGCGTCAGGTGAATCACCATCTTTTCACTTATTTTCCTGGTGTGCTTTCAATTGCGGAAGAGTCCACTTCTTGGCCAATGGTATCTTGGCCGACCTACACAGGGGGATTAGGCTTTAACTTAAAGTGGAATATGGGCTGGATGCACGATATGCTTGATTACTTTAGCATGGACGCGTGGTTCCGCCAGTTCCATCAAAATAATATTACCTTTAGTATGTGGTACAACCACAGTGAAAACTTCATGCTAGCTTTGTCTCATGATGAAGTGGTACATGGCAAAAGTAACATCATTGGCAAAATGCCCGGTGATACTTGGCAGAAGTTAGCAAATGTGCGTTGTTTATTTAGCTATATGTTTGCTCACCCAGGGAAGAAAACCATGTTTATGAGCATGGAATTTGGACAATGGAGTGAGTGGAATGTTTGGGCTGACTTGGAATGGCAATTATTGCAGTATGATGACCACCAACAACTGAAACAGTTTTTCCAGGATATAAATAGTCTCTACCGTTCTGAACCAGCTTTATATACCCAGGATTTTGCGGAGAATGGGTTTGAGTGGATTGATTGTAGCGATAATCGTCATAGTGTGGCTTCCTTTCTGCGTTATGACAAGGATTCTGATGATTTTATCGTGGTGGTTTGTAACTTTACACCCCAACCCCATTCTCACTACCGCATTGGTGTACCAGAAGAGGGATTTTACACCGAGTTGTTTAATAGTGATGCTCGTCCCTATGGAGGCAGTAATATGGGCAACTTAGGTGGTAAGTGGACGGATAATTGGTCGTTGCACAATCGTCCTTATTCCTTAGATTTATGTCTACCACCTTTAGGAGTGTTGATGTTGAAGTTGGATAAACAAAAGACAGCCGAAGTTATCTAATAATCACCAATCCTTACCCTTCTTTTTCCTAATCAGGAGGGTGGGGAAGCACTAAGGGAAAATACTATTTTTACAAAGTGTTGATAAATACAGCAAAGTTTGTCAAATTAGTGAATGAAACATAATTTATAGGGGGTCAACTGATGGCAGAGCCAAATCAGGAGCATAAAAACAACTTTATTTACCCTCGTAGTCCCTACTATGGCAAATTTCAGCCAGAAAATGTCATATTTAATGCCAATCTTCAAGAATTTGCTCATAAAGTGGGCTATATTGCCAATTTAGAAACATCTGGTAAACTCTCGCCAGAGGAAGCATATAAACGCATTAAAACTCTTTGGAAACAGTTGAAACGCAGCAAAAAAGAACTGCAAATTACTAAGGAAGTAGAACCACCGACAACGCTGTAAAATTATTAACTTAAAGTAAGTCAGTTATCAGTTATGAGACATGATTGGGTTGCATTTCTGACTCAATCAGCGTGATGACTGTTTACTGTTCACTGGTGTGAAATCATCGTGGGTCAGTGAAACTATTATATTTTCTGAATCTATTTGGATAATCCAACGGGTAGTGCCTTGATTGTGCGGGTTTGATTCGGTTGCACAGACTACCCCAACTTTTCCCATAACGTATGCTGGACGTAGGATTAAGACTTCATCACCAATTTGAATAACCCCTGAATTATACAATATTCTTGCTCCTAAATTCTGCCTCAGAGTGAAATTATTGTAGCGAAATTTTGTCTATTTTATAACCTTTTCTTAACTAAATTTGGTTTGGATTATGCCATGGGGCAATTACGGACTTATAGCTGGGGAGTGTGGGAAGTGTGGGGAGTGTGGGGGGTGGGGTAAAAGCTTTTGGGTGTCTAACTTTTATGATCAGCTTATGTCCTAACGTCCTTGGCGGTTGCTATAAGACATTTCCTGTATTTCCTGTTCTCTGTTCCCTGGGTCTTTTTGAATGTTAGGTTGCCATTTTTCGGTAGGATAGCTCCCATATATTCAATCGAGTTCAACCATAGATAAAGGGTGATATTATGGCGACTTCTGCAATTTCTGCGTCAGAATCTTCTGCTAACTGGTCTCTGCTGCTACAACAATTAATGGATAGTGAATCATTGACTCGTGTGCAAGCGGCGGAATTAATGCAGGGGTGGTTGAGTGAAGCTGTACCACCGGAATTATCAGGAGCCATTTTAACGGCGCTGAATTTTAAAGGTATTTCCGCCGATGAGTTGACGGGTATGGCGGAAGTATTACAAGCTCAATCAAAGGTGGGGAATGGGCAAAAATCCACTCCGTCGGCGATTCCGGTTATAGATACCTGTGGTACTGGCGGTGATGGCTCATCAACTTTTAATATTTCTACGGCTGTGGCTTTTGTGGCTGCTGCCTATGGTGTGCCTGTGGCTAAACATGGTAATCGTTCTGCTTCTAGTTTGACTGGTAGCGCGGATGTTTTGGAAGCATTGGGGGTCAATCTCAGTGCTGATGGTGAAAGGGTACAAGCAGCAGTGCAAGAGGTAGGAATTACTTTTTTGTTTGCTCCTGGTTGGCATCCAGCACTGAAGGCGGTGGCTGGTTTGCGTCGGACTCTGAAGGTGAGAACTATTTTTAATTTACTGGGGCCTTTAGTGAATCCTTTGTATCCACAGGGGCAGGTTGTGGGGCTATTTACACCTCAGCTGTTAACGACTGTTGCCCAAGCCTTACATAATTTAGGTAAGGAACGGGCAATTGTTTTACATGGGCGGGAACGTCTGGATGAGGCTGGTTTAGGGGATTTAACTGATTTGGCAGTTTTATCGGGTGGTGAGGTGCAGTTAACGACTGTTAATCCGCAGGAAGTAGGTGTGACTGCTGCTCCTATTACGGCATTACGGGGTGGAAATGTGGATGAAAATGCGGTGATTCTCCAAGCAGTGCTACAAGGTAAGGGAACTCCAGCACAAGAGGATGCTGTGGCTTTAAATGCTTCTTTGGCTCTTCAGGTGGCGGGTGTTGTTCCCTGGTTAGACCATGCTCAAGGTGTGGCTGTGTCTAGGGAGATTATTCGGAGTGGTTCTGCTTGGCAAAAGTTGGAGCAGCTGGTGGAGTTTCTCAAATAGAGTGGATTTAGGAGGGTGATTGTGGGGTAAATTCGACTACATCTCGTCTAATGGTGACATCATATTTGCCAAAGAAGTCGTGACCTAATAATCCGGTTTCTAGCTCTGGCCCGGCGATCGCCACTGCCACTCTATTCACCCTCACCCCAGATATTGACATAGAATCGACATAGCCAATGGGAAATTCTACTGTTCTAGCACTGGCTGTGTTGGCTTTAATGCTTCCTACTGTTACTACTCCTAAGCTATTAGCCATTTCTTGGGTAATAACTGTGCCACTGGCTCCTGTATCTACAATCATGTCAAATTTTTGCTGGTTGTTGAAGGTAACTTCTACAACTGGTGTTCCTCCCATGCGCCGTTTAATGGGGACAGTAAATACTTCTGTGCCTGGGGTGATAAAGGCGGATCTTGATTGCTCGTTTCTGGATATGGGTGGGGGGAGGTTAGGTAATTGGCGGATTTGAGGTTGGGGAACGGCTACAATCACATTTCTGGGGGGAGTTGCGGGAGGAACCGCTCTTTTTTGGGCTGATTCCAGGTGACTGTTGTATTCGTAAATTTTTGCTTGGGCTGTGGTAAATTCTGGGCTGTGAGGTGGCACTTTTTTCATGAGTGCGATCGCCTCTTGGTAGTGACTGGCTACTAAGTTCCAATCATCTGGAGATTGAGCCGATTGACTGATACTCCAAGCCCCGATAGCTCTATCTAGACCCATTTCAAAGGAATTTACTGCGGGTTCTGGGGGAAGTGGTGTGGTTTCCGGCGCTGACTGCTCTGGTAATATTACTGGTTCAGTCTTTGGCGATTCTGCTAAATTATTTACTGGAGAATTTTGATTGCTAATGGTTTCAGAAGTGTTTTCCCTGCGTTCTAGCAAACCATTGGACCAGCTACCCTCAGACCCAATTTTCTGCTGACAAGCTACAGTCACAACTGCGAGAGTGCTGGAAAGAAAAAGCAGAGTGGTACGAGATAAAAAGGACTGAAGCATAATTAACTTCAATTATACATAGCTAAGGGACTGAAAATCTGCCAATTATACGAAGTCTGAGAGGCAATAATTAATATTTGCAGTATCGGCTAAATGGCGTAGGCCATACTGTTTATTATTAACTATAGTTATTTCACTATATCGAAAAGTCTAGACTGAATGTTGAGCTTTGGTAAACTTGGTGGCGGATAAGGGACTGACACAATTAAAAAAATATTCCATTACTGAGGTAGGCAGGGGTGCAGGGTGCAGGGGGAGAAAGAGGCAAGGGGGCAGGGTGCAGGGGGGAAAAGATTGTAACTTCCCACACTCCCCACTCCCCAGTTATTTTCTACAAAGAGCGCGATCGCTCTGGTCAATATCTGTATTTGTACTTAAGTAATCTTTTACCCAGTCACAGCCGGATTCTAGGAGGTCTAAATTGAGAATTTGATCTAAATCCCAGAGAATGACTACTTGATCATCACTACCAGAGGCCAGGGTTTTGCTATCGGGACTAAAGGCGACAGTGCTAACGTTGGAACTGTGTCCTTGAAGGGTAGTTAGCAATGTACCATCTATTTTCCAGAGTTTGATGGTATTGTCGAAACTGCCAGCTGCTACCATTTCCCCATCTGGACTGAATGCTACTCTTGTGAAGCCTATGTTATTTCCGGGAAAAACTTTTACTAGAGTCCCATCTCTTCGCCATAGCCTCAGATTACCATCGCCGCCGGTAGAGGCAATATATTCACTGTTGGGACTGATAGCGACACCCAGGACTTCACTATTATGTCCTTCTAATGTATGTACGGGTTTTTCTGATATGCGATCGCCATTTTTGATCCAGATTTTGATTGTACCATCAGCACTGGCTGAGGCTAAAAACTCCCCATCAGGACTATAAGCTAGATCCCAAATGCGATCGCGGTGTGCGTTAATGGTTTGACGTAGTTGAAACTGCTGATTCCCTTGACGTTGCCAAAATCTTAAATTACCGTCAAATCCCACAGTTGCCAAAAATTTAGCATCTGGACTGTAGGTAATACCTAAAAGACCAAAACCAATTCCGGGAATTATTGTGCGCTGCTGCTCCTGAATTTGCCATAGTCTCATCACACCCAGAGAACCGACAATTGCTAAAGTTTGACTATCAGGGCTAAAGGTAAGACTCAGCATTTGGGAATCTTCTTCCACAATATTTTGTGCTAGAGAACCGTCTCGATTCCAGAGTTTCACTTCTTTACCGGCGACAGAGGCTAAATATTTGCCATCTGGACTAAATTCTACTCGCCATACTCTTCCTTGATGACTGTGAAGAATTTTAACTAATGGTGGGTGAACTCGCCACAGTCTGATGGTGTTGTCATGGCCAGCAGAAGCGACAATTTTGCCATCTGGACTAAAGGCGATTCCTTCTATATTGGAAGTATGCCCGCGCAATGTTCTAATTAAAGTACCATCCATTCGCCATAATTTTACGGTTTTATCAGCACTGGCGGAGGCGATGATTTGTTCATTTTGGCTGATGGCTATATTCATGATTTCAGATGTGTGTCCCAAAAAACTTTTCAGCAGAACACCATTTTGATTCCACAGTCGGACTACATGGTCTGCACCTCCTGAAACCAGAGTTTTACCATCCTGACTCCAAGCCAGACTCCAGATACTGGCTTCTCCGGCTGTGAATGTTTTGATCAATGTTCCATCCATTTGCCAAAGGTAATTCTCTCCGCCCACTGTGCTAGAAGCGAGAGTTTTGCCGTCGGGACTGAAGGCAATTCCCCACACACCCCGGTTATGCTGAAGAGTTTTAATTAAAGTACCATCTAATCGCCAGAGTTTAAGGGTGCGATCGCCACTACCGGAGGCGATAATTTTTCCATCCGGGCTGAAAGCCACTCTTGATAATGCAGACTGATGTCCTGTGAATTTTTTGAGCAATTTACCCTCTATTGTCCACAGACGCACAGAGCCATCAATCCCCGCTACGGCAATTAAACGGCTATCAGGGCTGAAGCGGACACTGTGTAATGTTGTCGAGTCTGCCAGGGTTCTCACCAGTGTGCCATCTGTTTGCCATAGCTTGACTGTACGATCAAAGCTAGATGAGGCAATCCATTTACCGTCTGGACTAAAATCAACACCTAAAACAATTCCTTGATGACCCAATAGGCGATTGACTTCATCGGCTCCATAGACGGCTTGCTCTAAAACTGATTTAGTTGACAAATCTAACTTTTTATAGTCAGGAAAAGATTGAAAGAATAAATTTTCCAACTTTTTACGAGCTTTAATGGCTTGGACTAAGGCATCTAATCGCTGGTTAGAATTGAAACTACCACTAGCAGCAGCTGCGATCGCTTTAACTTCACTAATTGCTGTTTGTTGATATTGATTGTAGGTTAGAAGTCCCAGGGAAATAGCCACGAACATCATCACACTGACAACTCCTAACATTACCCGTTGGCGCTTAAGATGTTGCTGCTGTTCTAAATAACGCTGTTGTTCTAGTTTTAATCTCGCCTCAACCTCTTGTAATCTTTGAGCTTCCAGTGTTTCTTCTACTTCTCTGCGTTCTAGTTCTTGACTAGCTGCTAGAAACCGATAATCTAAATCACTTAAGCTTTTACCTTGAGTCCATACCAGTATTTTTTCCAAGGCTTTTCCCCGCAGCAACCAAGACTTATCTATATATCCCGATGCCATCCAACCAGTGATAGCCTGAGAATAGGGACGCAAGTTTGCTAGTTCTTTCCCCACCCAATCTAAACTAAAAATCTGTTGATAAATGGGATTTTTAATTTGCAGCAACCCGCCTTGTTTTTCTACTATTCCTGTTAATATTAATTCTGTTTGTTCTGGACTATTGTCGGCAGGAATCCCATCTTGATCTAGGGTGAAGCACAACAAAATTTTTTGATATAGTCCCAGTAATCGTCCTCTGCGTTCTTCACTATACAGTAAGCGATCGCGGATGGTTTTTAAATGTTCTGGTTCATCTTGGCTTTCCCAATTATCCAGAATATAAGTCTGCACTAACTGATCAACAAAATCTAACTGGCTATGAACTACCAAGCGACATAACTTTTGGGTTAAAAATGGCTGTCCCCCAGTCCAGTATAAAATCCTTTCTAGGGTAGCTTGAGAATCGACAACAACACCATTTAAACCAACTAATAATGCCCTAGCTTCATTTCCCTGAAATCCCCGTAATTCAATGGCTTTGCCCACATTAAAGGGAGTCCGGGTAGTATCAGCAATCAAATCTCCCGGAGTCGCCACACCAAATAAAGCAAAACTCAGACGGGAATACTTGGGTTGTTCAGCCCGACGGTTATAGTAAGCTCGAATCAGGGCGAAAAAATCATCAGTCGAAAATTTGAGACTGAGAACACTATCAATTTCATCAATAAAAATGACAATAGGGGCGGAAATTTGCTCTAGCAGTACAGTATCAAAAAAATCACTCAATCGATTAACTAATGATAAATGAGTGCGATCGCGCCACCAACTGCCCAAATTTATATCTAAGCCAAAATTCTTCACCAACAGCCCCATAATCGAAGCGTACCACTGTTCTGGCGTTACCTCTCGCGTGCCAATGGCTGTAATATCAATGACACCACAGCGCACACCTTCAGCCTGTAGGCGGTGAGTAGTTTTCACCCGCAAGCTAGATTTACCCATTTGTCGAGCATTAAACACATAACAAAACTCACCCTGTAACAATCCCTGAAACAGAACTTCATCAGCTTCTCTCCGCACATAAGTTACAGAATCAGCAGGGAGACTCCCACCCACCTGATAAGAAACTTGAGGACTAGGATAAACAACCATATTGAAAAACTCCTCATAAGAAGCAAGGGAGCAGGGAGCAGGGAGCAGGGAGCAGGGAGCAGGGGGGAGTTAGAAATTACTTAACACGGACGGCCTCTGAAACACCTTTCCTGTTCTCCCTTTCACCCTTCGACTGCGCTCAGGGCAAGCCCACACTCCTCACTCCCTTACTTCAAAACTTCAGAAAAATACTTTTGATATAAGTCGCAACTGCAAACAGCCAATTGACTTTTAAACCTAATTAATCCCACACCTTGCAGCTTAAATGATTGACTGGGATGGACTTCTAAACCGTGAGGATATTTAACCACCTGCTCCATTACTGCTTTTAGTTCTGGATGCTGTTCTAAGTATGAGAATTGTTGCCGTAAGTGACTATTAAATATACTGTCTGGTAAAGTGGCTGTTGCCAATAATTGCTCTATATTTTGTTGTGAATGCGTCAGGTGAAATAAACTCAATTGAGTTAAATAAGGATTTCCCCCTACTAGCTTGACTAACTCATTGGCATAGATTTCAGGAGTTTCTAGCCCATAGCGGGTAGCTAGTTCTTGTACTTGCTGGGGTGTAAATGGTGGTAACTCAATTAATAACCCCACATTGAAAGGAGATTGATGGACATTTAGGGGTAATAAAACCTCTGTGGAATACACAATGACGATGCGTAATCTCTGCCATAATTCACCATAACTATTGCTGTGTCTGGCTTGCTCATACCAAGCTCGTAACATTCCGAAAAAATCGACGGCGATATCTGAATAGCTAAATAATATGTTGACTTCATCTAATACTAGTAACAACGGACTAGAGTCAGCAGCTAGTAAATAAGTCTCAAAATATTCATTGCAACTATAGTTATGGCCAAATAAGGGATTCCATAATTCCTCTACACGATTTGGTAAATCTAAACTACGACTTACCATCACACATAGCCACTGGAGAAACTGACTCAAACTGCTAAATACTTCTTTATCTGCTAGTTGTAAGCTAATAACTGCTGTGCGAAACTGATATTCTGTCGCCTGATTTAAGCCTTGGGCAATTAAAGATGTTTTGCCAAATTGTCGGGGAGCGCGAATCCTGACTAAGGCTCCTAGTTGAAAAATTTCCCCCCTGAATAGTTTTTCTGCGGGAGGACGATAGATATAAAATGGTGAAGTTGGCGGTAACTGTCCTTTGAGAGGAGTTGGCTGCTGATTTCGGAATAATCCTTTGCTTGTACTTGGTTCCAATTCTTGTCTGATGTAATCATCATCTTCTAAAAACAGCCCAAATGCTTCAAAGTATGCAGCTAGGCTGGGTTGATCTACTGTGCTTTGTCGCCGACGGACTTTAGTTAACGTGAGTTCGACGGAACTAAAAAATGGCAGGAGGTAGAGCAGGCAAATCT